>CALDHF010000099.1 GCA_937941595.1 uncultured Acaryochloris sp.
AAGTTGAAGACTTTTCAGGGTGAAATTGAACGGCCATTAGATTATCTCGGGCGATTGCCGCTGTAATCGTCTGGCTACCATGGGTGACGGTGGCCGCTGTGACTGTTGGATCTACTGGATCAACATAGTAGGAATGGACAAAATAAACCCAAGGATGAGCAGGAGAATGCTGCCAGAGAGGCAGGTCAGCCTGTCGATACTGGAGCTGATTCCAGCCCATGTGGGGAATCGTGATCCCAGGTTCAGAGTTGAAGCGCTTGACGGTACCGGGAATAATTCCGAGTCCAGGTTCAGTGCCTTCTTCGCTGCCTTCAAACAAAATTTGTAATCCCAAGCAAATTCCTAAAAAGGGTTTGCCACTAGCCAGCAGGTATTGAATGACGGGGATGAGGTGACGCGATCGCAAATGCTGCATCGCTGGGTCAAAAGCCCCTACTCCTGGCAACACAACGGCATCTGCTGATTCTAGATCTTGAAAACGATCGCTCACAATCGTCTGAGCACCCGCTGATTGCAATCCTTTACAGGCCGAATGTAAATTGCCCATATCATAGTCAATTATGGCGATCACAGGCATTCAGCCACTCCTTGCCCAACCATAGTGGGTGACGGGTCAACTCTCTACTCTCTTACCTTAACGTTTTCTATCCCTTTTCATACCTGAAATAGACCACAGGTTGGAGTCTCTGGAAACGGTTAAACGGCTATTTGGGAACGTTTCGATTTTGCACATCCGTACAGAATTGGTGAACGGCTGCCGTGATCGACTGCCGGAGATTCGTATAGGGTTTAGCAAACGGCGGTTGCCAGTCAGACAATCCTAAAATATCTGCGGTGACCAAGACCTGACCATCGCAATCGAGACCCGCGCCAATGCCAATGGTGGGAATAGTGAGGGTTTGAGTAATGTCCGCCGCTAAAACTGCAGGAATATGCTCAAGAACAACCGCAAAGGCTCCAGCTTGTTCCAAGGCCATAGCCTCTTGCAAAATCCGATCAGCGTCCACTTCTGTTGTGCCTTGACGACGATAGCCACCGTGTTGATGCACTGATTGCGGCGTTAAGCCCACATGTCCCATCACCGGAATACCTCGATCAACCAGATAGCGGACGGTCGCAGCCATATCTGGATAACCCCCTTCCAATTTTACGGCGGCAACCCCCGCAGATTGTAAGAGCTTGCCTGCACTTCTCAACGCCTGTTGCGGGCTTTCTTGATAGCTCATAAAGGGTAAATCGCAAACGACAAGGGCCTGTTTGACGCCCCGCTGAACAGCTTGAGCGTGATAGAGCATTTCATCTAAGGTCAAAGAGAGGGTGGTGGTATATCCCAACGTCACCATCGCCAAAGAATCACCCACCAGCAAGACATCAATCCCTGCCTGATCGAGGATAGTCGCAAAGGCATAGTCCCAAGTCGTCAACATGGAAATGGGTCGCCCTTGCTGTTTCCACTGGCGCAACTGGTGAATTGTTACAGCCATACTGGCGGGACTCCTTATACGTATCTTTTCCCAGAATATAGGTTTCTCTTGAAAATCAAGGTGGAGGCTAATCCTACAGAGTGATCAATACCTCACTGGTTCGGCTCCAGGTGGTGAAGTCTGCGAACTATTAAAGGAGTGGGAAAGTCCCTATGTTTAATCTTCTAGAAATAAAAAATCCTCATTTTATTTTAGTAGAATAGGAATATCTGAGGAATATCTGGCTTATAGGTCCTTTTAGGCCGATCACAATGATTTCCCGAGCCTGAAACCCAAAGCCATCATGGTTTAGCTAATTTATCTCTAAAAAAGTGAGCCAAAGCTATGTTTAGATCAACCGTAGTGTTAACAACAACGATATTTATGGTGTTGCTGAATGTTGGGGAACCAGGTTCAGTGGCCCAACAACGCCAAGATAATCAGGTGAAAACTGCTCAGCCTGGAGATGCTGCTGCCCTGGGGGTGCAAGAGGTAGGAATCGAAGCTTGGCAACCTCAACCCCAGCAACTCCCTCAACCGAAAGAAATTAGCGCGGGGGCAACCTCTCAAGTGGAACTTACCCCTGGCCCCAAGAAACCAGGTGACGTCCCTGAACAGGAAGATCATCGGGGTATCCAAGTCAATGTACTCAACCCCTAAACCCTGAACAAAAACCGTCGAGAATCATCAGCCGTATCAAAGACCGTGGTTTTTGATACGGCTATGGAAACCCCAAGAACAAAAAACCTCATTGCTTAAGCAATGAGGTTTTTTGTTCAAAACTTAGAAGCTGTTAGGGTGCTAAAGCGTTGCCACGAATCAGACTACCCAGGGTTTTGGCTGTAATTTTGATCTGCTTCATGGGATTCATGGGAACCACCGTCTTATACAAATAACTATCGAAAGTCATTTGCTGTACGTCTTCATCCGCACACATTTCCACAAAGGCTTCCCGAGTGGCATCAGTGCGATAAAAGACGCGTTGCAAAATGTCCAAGACTTTGTAGGTCATGCCATACATCTTGTCCCAGCGCTTGAGATAGATTTTGAGTTCTTCTTCCGTGGGGATACGCTCCCCATTTTCAGAAAACTCAACGATGGCTTCCGCACACATGCGGGCAGACTTAGCAGCAAAGTAGATGCCTTCACCCGATGACTTGGTCACTGTGCCAGCAGCATCTCCCACCAGAGCGACGCGACCAACAACCCGACGAGGACGAGGATGCTCGGGAATTGGGTGAGCTTCAACCTTGATGATTTCACCACCGACGAGACGATGGGCAGCTCTTGCCCGAATCCCTGCTTGGAGTTTCTTGATATCGGCTTGGTTGACCTTCATGGTGCCGGTCCCCACCGCGACGTGGTCGTATTTGGGGAATACCCAGGCATAGAAGTCTGTAGAGACATCATCACCAACGTACATCTCGGCTCGATCTTGGTAGTAAGCCATATATTCGTCAGGGAGACGGATGCGTTCTTGGAATGCGATCGCATAGTTATAATCCCCAGCCTTGATCTCTTTGGCAATCCGGGAATTAGCGCCATCGGCACCAATAACGACATCGACTTGGAGGCTCTTCATCACCCCTTCAGGCCGGCCGTCAGACAAATCAGCATAATGCAGGGTGTAAGGCTGATTTTTACCCGTGGGGATTTCTAGCTTATTGACAGTACCGTTAATTAATTTCGCACCTAATTTAGCGGCGCGATCCCGCAAGAATCCATCCAGAACTTCGCGACGACACATGCCGATATACTCGCCGTCATTCTTGATATTGATATCCACCTCGACGTTAGAAGGAGAGATCATTCTCATCTTTCTGACTTGCCGATCAATGATCTCAAGGGGCAGATCAAACTCATCCACCATGCAGAGAGGGATTGCGCCACCACAAGGCTTTGCATTATCCAACTTGCGCTCAAACAAATAAGTCTCGATACCAGCCTTAACCAGCGTTTCCGCCGCTGAGGAACCGGCTGGACCAGACCCAACTACCGCTACCCGAAGTGCCAAGGAAGATCCTCCAAACTTTTTCAGCTACGTAGCGAATGTTAGCATGGGGATCCTGGCCAATCATCCTCCAAAGGCCTTAGCAGGGTGAAGTTGAAACACAGCTTAACTTTTCCGTTACAGACCGACATAATTATGAAGGGACTGTTTTAGTCAGGGGCTTGACAGAGATCTTGGCCTTAAACCCAGTAACCTGATCAAAACAATTAATAGGCTAATCATTTTGCCTGTTATACAATTGCGCTAATCAACGTCATGCTAAAGTGGCAAACTTGATGTGCTCCTGGCTCTTCAGGAGCCTTGCTAGAACCACTTTTGTAATCAATGCCATTTTATTGCAAAATATTACGACAGGTCAGCTTCGGAGAGCTACATAAATAATGGAAAAACCGTTCGATCGATTCAAGAAGGATTTAAAAAATATTGCCAAGGCTGGTGCCAAGCTCGTCAACATTGATGTGCCTGATGTTGCCGAAACAAAAATCATCGCTGACCCCGTTCCCGAAGCACCCGTCACACCCTCCCCACCCAGTGCTAAAAAAGCGAAGAAGAAAGACGATATCCCAGTCAATATTTATCGTCCCAAAACCCCCTTTGTCGGCAAGTGTCTGTCTAACGAAGGCCTCGTGAGAGAAGGCGGTGAAGGTAAGGTTCAACACCTAACGTTTGATCTGTCCGAAGGGGATCTTCGCTATATAGAAGGCCAAAGTATTGGCATTATCCCGGCGGGAACCGATACCAATGGTAAACCCCACAAACTTCGTCTTTACT
>CALDHF010000100.1 GCA_937941595.1 uncultured Acaryochloris sp.
CAGAAAACTCAAAACCTAACCCACTTCCCCCTTTTTGAATCGCCTGTGAACCAATATTAGAGGTCATGATCAATAGGGTGTTTTTGAAGTCTACAGTGCGACCTTTGGCATCCGTCAGGTGGCCATCTTCTAGCACTTGCAGGAGTAGATTGAATACTTCTGGGTGGGCTTTTTCAATCTCGTCAAATAACACGACAGTATATGGTTGGCGGCGAACTGCTTCCGTAAGTTGTCCTCCTTCGTTGAACCCGACATAGCCAGGGGGAGAACCGATCAGTTTGGCAACCGTATGCCCCTCCATGTACTCAGACATATCCAACCGAATCATGGCCGCTTCAGATCCGAAGTAGGAAGCTGCCAGAGCTTTGGCTAATTCTGTCTTTCCGACTCCAGTAGGACCTGAAAAGATAAAGCTAGCAATGGGTCGATTGGGATCTTTAAGCCCTGTACGGACTCGACGAATAGCACGAGACACTGCTTTGACAGCTTGTTCCTGACCAATGAGTCGTTGATGCAGGGTATCTTCTATTTGCAAAAGATTTGTAGACTCAGATTCCGTCAATTTATTAAGGGGAACGCCTGTCCAAGAAGCGACAATATGGGCAATATCTTCTTCATTAACAATCGGAGAAATGACATTTGTAAAAGTGGAGAACGGAGCTTGGATAGCTTCATCAAGTTTCCCCCGCACCTCGATCTCGCGTTCGCGTAGTTCTCCAGCAAGGGAGTAATCCTCTTTCTGAGTGGCGTCTTTTTTCTCATTGAGAATTTGGCGCAAGTCCTTACTCAGTTCTTTATCCGCAGAGGCTATTTTGGAGTGACTGATGCGGACCCGAGAGCCTGCTTCATCAATTAGATCAATTGCTTTGTCTGGCAAAAAGCGATCGCAGATGTAGCGATCAGAAAGCTTAGCTGCTGCTTCTAGAGCCAGGTCAGAAATTTCAAGTTGATGATGCTGCTCGTAACAACTGCGCACACCCTGTAATATCTGAATCGTCTCTTCAACGCTAGATTCATCTACCATCACAGGCTGAAACCGTCGCTCTAGAGCAGGATCCCGTTCGATGTACTGACGATAGTCATCCAGTGTGGTTGCACCAATACACTGAAGTTCACCTCGGGCCAAAGACGGCTTGAGAATGTTGGCGGCATCAAGTCCACCTTCTATTGCCCCAGCGCCAACTAGGGTATGAATTTCATCAATCACCAAAATAACATCGCCACTGTTACGGACTTCCTCCACAACAGCCTTGAGTCGTTCCTCAAATTCACCTCGATACTTTGTACCTGCGAGTAGCGAGCCAATATTGAGGGTAAGCACCCGTTTCCCCTCTAAGGTTTCAGGGACATCGTGATTGATAACCCGTTGCGCCAGCCCTTCTGCTAATGCTGTTTTACCCACGCCAGGTTCACCAATCAAGATTGGATTGTTCTTCGTGCGGCGGCTAAGGATTTGGATCATTCGTTGCACTTCACTTTGTCGCCCCACAACGGGATCAAGACTGCCCTCAATTGCAAGTTGGGTTAAGTCAGTGCCTAAGTCATCGAGGGTTGATCGCTTTTGAGGCTTTTGGATTCCTCGGTTATTTGGACGACTGATAGAGGGAAGTGCGGTTGGCTCAGAGAGCATCTGCATCACTTGAGTTCGAATATCGATGACGTCAATCCCAAGGTTTACAAGGATTTGCGCAGCAACACCTTGCTCATCCTTAGTTAGCCCCAACAGTAGGTGCTCAGTACTGACGTAATTATGCCCCAACTGTCGAGACTCTTCCAGAGCAAGTTCCAGCAGTCGTTTACTTCGAGGCGTAAATGGAATGTCACCGTTTGCAAAGCTTGAGCCCATGCCAACCAGATTTTCAACCTCGACCCGCGCCTCTGGGAGATTTGCCCCTAAAGATGTTAGGATTCGTGCCGCAATTCCAGTTTTCTCTCCAATCAAGCCCAATAAAATTAGCTCTGTACCCACACAATTTTGTTTGAAGTGTTGAGCTTCTTCTTGGGCAAGCATAATTGCTTTCATAGCACTCTCAGTGAAGCACTCAAACATAATAAGTATCCTTTTGCAGGGAATGAATGGCTAGCCATTTGCGGAATGCTCGGAAAAATAGTCTCAATTCGAGATCGCTTATGAATGGTAAAACGTCTCTAAGAGTTCTCATTTTTGGCCGCCAAGCATGCATAAATTTCGCACAAGTTGTTCTGGGTTTCCTCAATCGGTCCGTCGGATAACCCCAAGCGATTAAGGACTTCAGCGGCATTATTATTATTCAGTGCTCCTGATTTGACGAGGTTCTTAGCTATTCGGACTTTATCCATATTGAAAATGCTCTGCAGATAGTTTGGATCAACCCCTCACGATTAATGCTAGGGAAAACAGTAGAAATAACAGAATTAGTGCAGATGCAAAGGCAAAACCACATGGATCACGACGAATGCTAAAAGAGTTCATCTTCATAGCTTCTCTTTCAAGAAATGGCTTAAAGATGCATCACTTAAAAAGTTCTCTGACAGCATATGACAATAAAGCTTTGAATTTAATCTATCTAAAAGCACTGAAGTCCTCTCTACTAAAAAAATTTGTCTAATGCTCAAACGTTTTCTCCGCTGGGGTTTTAGATTTCTAGATAAAGATCCGGGGCTTTGATGGTTGCGTGCTGAGGTATTCAGTGAGCAGTCAGCGACCAAGTCTTGTGAATGTCCTTCAGCGAACTTGAGACAGCCCTGAAGGCAAACCCAATCTGAATCTACTTCTTCTACCTACATAATGGCTGAGAGTGATCTGCCAAGAAAGATTGATATTCTCTCTTTAATCAGAATCCATATTGTGATTGTCAATAACTCTATTACTTGATTGATCTAAATTATTTAGATAGGCATATCCTGAAAACAGTGTCGACAATGCCAACACAGCTTTCCCGAACGTATCTGACACAATAAAATGCCCGAACAACAAGGGCAAATCTGTCTATGAATTCTAGATTTTTTTGTTTTTGTGCCTCTCAAACGAAAACTAGTCTTAGATCGAGCTAGCTTTTCCCCTATTTTTTTTGGTTTAACTGGCATTTTGATCTGTACTTTTTGTGTGCTGTTCCAAAAACAATATTGCAGAAAAATGAAAGAAAGTTTAAGAATTTATGATACTAGCAATATAGTTTTCTAGAAAAGTTTAATTATTAAGCTATAGACCCATTCTTGAAGCTTTACTTCAAGGATATTTGATAGTAAAGTTCATAACAATTTTGCTATAGCTGAAAGTCTCAGATTGAGCATACTGTTATTTTCAGAAGTAGCTTGTAATGATTTAGGGTATAAAATGCTGAAGTCTAAATCACTGCAAATTAGATTTTGTGTTGCTCAACCTAGAGCTGGAG
The DNA here is from genome assembly GCA_937941595.1 of uncultured Acaryochloris sp. GTDB lineage: Bacteria > Cyanobacteriota > Cyanobacteriia > Thermosynechococcales > Thermosynechococcaceae > Acaryochloris. Next base: position 3,375 of record CALDHF010000100.1, read on the forward strand.
CCAGTTGACGGATTTACAATTCTATCTTCATAAGATTAGAGTTTATACCTTAATGTGAAAGCTTTCTAATAATCTCTCTAACTTCTTCAATCGGTAGGCTCAATTTCGAAGCAATTTGTTTAGGAGAAAGATTCAATGCTCTTAAGGTAGTAATTTCATATTCTTGCTTAGATTCCATGGATTAACCTCATAATCAACATCTGTCTTAATAACCGTTTAAACAAAATGTAGAAACAAGGTAGTTTAAGTTCTACAAAATACATATTGCGGATGATTTTCATGCATAAATCTGATGATATTAATTTTTATAGATTTCAAGTGTTTTTTAACTTGAACTTTTCCAGAATCTATGAAAACCTAAAATATCTATAAAAATCTAACATTTGGATTTAGAGCATCAACAGCCACTTCGAAGTATCACTTAGGCAATTTATGTCTGACAAACATCACGCCCCCTTAACTTAGTTGTCATCATTGCTAAAGAAGTTTGCAGACTAAAAAAGTTGGTTATGCAAGCCGACATTTAGCAGCTTTGTCCATTGAGAACTAACCTTAATCGAATTAGCCATCTTCAAGCTAGCTCAGTCAACATCGGTATCATCCAGATCCTCGCGATCTAATTCTGAAGGACCCAAATGTGTCCCAACGATCAGAATCTGCTTAGATCGCTGGCAATAAAGCAAAGCCTATTCAGGTTTTTTTTCTTGGAATTTCTTTCCCCAGCTTTATATCTTCTTGGAATTTCTTTTATATCCATATTGGCTACTTCGCAATGTGTAGCGTCATCGCTGCGGATACATCAATCATACCTCAGATTTCTTTTCTCCACCCTTTCATAAGGTCATTTGTGTTTCAACCCAGGGTAGCAACAAACTTCGGAGATCTATTATGAGCAATTTTCAAACCAGGGCAACACGTTTACTTAAGAAAAAGAGCGTAAGAACGCTATTACACAAAAGTTTTATAGATTTTTGGTTTCATTAAAGTGTTACTCTAGCATCCCCTAAGATTTG
>CALDHF010000101.1 GCA_937941595.1 uncultured Acaryochloris sp.
CTGGATATGATGTTGAGCCTTGGCTGCGTCCTCAGGACTTCACCAGTGTGTTTTGGTTCCAAACAGAGGGGCAATGGCAGCATCAAGCTTTTTACGATATCGACGGCATGTTTCGGTATCGACGTTTGCTGCGGCACGCCAATACGGACGAGGTGCAGGTCGGGGATGTCACCGTTTTGAACTGGGCAACCAGTCCTTTAGGAATAGGAGATGGTCCACCTGATCCCGCAGCCCCCTTGGGGTGTGGCAATGATTATCCCTTTGGTGGGTTGTTAGGGATTTCTAAATGTGAGCGTCAACAGCAGACGATACGGGGGCGAGATCGCACCCAAGCCTATCTCCACTACCTACAAACCCATGGTTTTCCTGAACTTAAGCCCAGAGGCGATCTCACCTGGACCGATGATGGTATTGCCCTAGCGCCTTATATCCGTGAAGCCCGTCGAGGCATCGCCCTGACCACAATTCGTCATGAAGATGTCGCGGCTAAGTTCTTCCCTAACCAAGCTCGGGCCCGCACCTTCACCGATAGCGTCGGCATTGGTCAATATCACTACTTAGATGTCCATCCCAACAACGCTGACGGCCATGTCGACCTCAAAGATGGCCACGATGCCTTACCCTTTACCCTGCCTTTGCGGGCCTTAATTCCCATGGATACCGATGGCCTAATCCTGTCCTCTAAAAGCATTGGCACGACCCACATCACCAATGCTGCCTATCGGATGCATCCTATGGAATGGGCTATTGGTGAGGCGGGGGGACACTTAGCTGCTTTTGCCTTAGCTCACAACATCGAGGTTAGAGAGGTGGCCCACCAATCTGCCTGCCAACATCAGTTTCAACGTCACCTAGTTCAGCAAGGGGTTCCCATTGTTTGGTTTAACGATGTCAGTCATAACGACCCTGACTTTGCGGCCATTCAAGTGTTATCGGCCACGGGGATTTTGCCAATAATAGATCCTCAGGTCTTATGTTTTAAGCCTGAAGATGCCATCAGTCGGGCCAGGTTCTACACTGCCCTGGCCCAAGTTCTAGATTGGCCTGATATCAGTCCGAGCAAGACCGTAGCCACCTATGGGGATCTGCCTCCCACCCATTTTGCATTCTCCGCCATTGAAGCCTTTGTGGATCGTGGGATCACCACCAGTCTTAACCCACAACTGTTTGAACCCCAACACACCATTACACATCAACAAGTTATAGCCTTGGGGCCACAACTCCATCCCAAAGCAGTGTCAGATGTTTTCACTCGTCTGCCCGAAGATGCTGAGGCACTCACGAATCGGGAATCAGCACGCTTGCTTTATCAAATTTGGACCCTGGATCGATGGCCAAAGCAGGATGTTAGATCTTGAGACCCGTCCTGGATGTATGCCCCATTTCTAGTAGAGGCTGGCGATTGCAAGTCAGATATCCACCAGAGGATTCGGCATCTAAGTTGTTCACTGCCTGAGAATTAAGTTAAATTTAGTTAAGATTGATGTCTAGCTTGGCTCAAATTGGCTTTTTGCAAGGTTCAACTTTGAGGCTTGTTCTTAATTGTTTATGACATAAATTGATTTAGATCGTTCTCGTCGCATCGCCTCAAATATTCACACCTTATACAGGCTGTATGCGTTGCTTTCACCGAAAGGGCCAATAAATAATGAAAACTTCTTGGAAAATACTCTTATTGTGGCTTTTGCCATCGCTACTGATTGCTTTCTTCCTTTGGCAGAGCGTTTTTGCTCCTGCAACTTCCACTACCCCTGAAATGAGCAATGCCGCCAACTCTCGGATGACCTACGGTCGTTTTCTGGACTATTTAGAGGCGGGTCGCATTCAGAAAGTAGACCTCTTTGATGGCGGCCAAACAGCCATCATCGAGACCACAGACATGGAAATTGGGGGCCCAACCCAGCGCGTGCGAGTAGCACTTCCTGGATCAACACCGCAATTGATTGCCAAACTTAGAGAAGACAAAGTTGACTTCGATATTCACCCTGAACGCAACACGGGTGCAGTTTGGGGCCTACTGGGTAATCTGATTTTCCCTATCTTCTTAATTGTCGGTTTGTTTTTCCTCTTCCGTCGCTCCAGCAATGTTCCCGGTGGACCTGGCCAAGCCATGAATTTTGGCAAATCAAAGGCTCGGTTTCAGATGGAAGCCCAGACGGGTGTCATGTTTGATGATGTCGCAGGGGTTGAAGAAGCCAAAGAAGAACTTGAAGAAGTGGTGACTTTTCTGAAGAAGCCTGAAAAATTCACAGCCGTCGGTGCTCGTATTCCTAAAGGCGTATTGTTGGTTGGCCCTCCTGGAACCGGTAAGACTCTGTTAGCCAAAGCGATTGCAGGCGAAGCCGGGGTTCCATTCTTCAGTATCTCCGGTTCTGAATTTGTGGAAATGTTTGTGGGTGTCGGTGCTTCCCGCGTCCGCGATCTGTTCAAAAAAGCCAAGGAAAATGCCCCTTGCATCATCTTTATTGATGAGATTGATGCCGTGGGTCGTCAGCGGGGTGCAGGTATCGGCGGCGGTAACGACGAACGAGAACAAACCCTAAACCAGCTCTTAACAGAGATGGATGGTTTTGAAGGCAATACCGGCATCATTATTCTGGCGGCGACCAACCGTCCTGACGTCTTAGACAGCGCTCTCCTACGACCCGGTCGATTTGACCGTCAAGTTACTGTGGATGCTCCAGACATCAAAGGTCGCCTGGAAATTCTCTCGGTTCATGCTCGGGATAAAAAGCTAGCAGAAGATGTCTCCCTCAAAACGATTGCACGCCGCACACCTGGATTTACCGGGGCTGACTTAGCGAACCTTCTCAATGAAGCGGCTATTCTCACGGCTCGTCGCCGCAAGACTGCCATTACCCTGTTAGAAATTGATGATGCGGTGGATCGGGTGGTTGCCGGTATGGAAGGCACCCCCTTAGTCGATAGCAAGAGTAAGCGTCTGATCGCATATCACGAAATTGGCCATGCCATTGTTGGCACCCTTAAAAAAGAACATGACCCGGTACAAAAGGTGACGTTGATCCCCCGAGGTCAAGCTCAAGGTTTGACTTGGTTTACGCCGTCAGATGAGGTGGAATTAATTTCGCGATCGCAACTCAAAGCGCGCATGGCTGGAGCCATGGGTGGACGAGCCGCAGAACAAGTCGTCTTTGGAGATGCTGAAGTAACGACGGGTGCGGGGGGCGACCTCCAGCAGGTAACCGGCATGGCTCGGCAAATGGTCACTCGCTTTGGGATGTCTGACTTAGGTCCCCTCTCTTTAGAAGGCCAACAAGCGGATGTTTTCCTTGGGCGCGATTTGATGTCTCGCTCAGAGTACTCAGATGAAATTGCGGGTCGCATTGATGCTCAAGTTCGAGAGCTAATTCAGCATGCTTATGAAGAAGCTATCCACATTGTTCGCGATCATCGAGCTGCCGTGGACCGCTTAGTCGACCTCTTAGTTGAAAAAGAAACCATTGATGGTGAAGAATTTCGCCAGATTCTAGCTGAATATACAACCGTTCCTGAGAAAGAACGGTACGTCCCTCAGCTCTAAAGTCAACGGTTATTATCTGTTTTAAGGGGGTGAGTTCAGTTCACCCCCTTTTTTGTCAATTATGTTCTTTTACAAGAATCTCTTGACGAGGATGGCCCTCAAAGCTTTACCATGAGTTAGTTTATGCCATTCGCCGTTCGCTACACGCTGTTCTTATGAAGCCTTACCTTGCCGCTGCCATTCAAATGACCAGTTTGCCTGATTTACACAAGAATTTGGCACAGGCAACGGATCTGATTGAGTTGGCAGTGCGTCGCGGGGCAGAATTGGTCTGTCTACCTGAGAATTTTTCATTCCTAGGCAATGAAACTGCCAAAATCGAACAGGCTGAAACTATTGGCCTGGAATCTGAGAAATTTTTAAAAACCATGGCTCAGCGTTTTCAGGTAACACTTTTGGGCGGCGGATATCCTGTTCCAGCGGGAGAAGGGAAAGTTTATAATACGGCCTTGCTCGTTGCCCCGAATGGTCAAGAGCTGGCTCGCTATTATAAAGTCCATCTGTTCGATGTCGAATTACCCGATGGCAATATCTATCATGAATCGGGTATTGTAGTCGCCGGTGCAGAGATTCCCAAGGTTTATGAGTCTCCAAATTTTGGCAATTTAGGGCTTTCCGTTTGCTATGACGTG
>CALDHF010000102.1 GCA_937941595.1 uncultured Acaryochloris sp.
GCCTATGTTTTATTTGCAGAGCAGCAAAACCAGCCCATAGGCTTTGCCCTCTATGGTTTTAGGTATTCGTCCTTTGCGGGGCAGCCCAGTATTTGGCTAGACGATCTGTATGTGGATAAAACAAGTCGTAGTCAAGGCGCAGGGGCTACGCTAATGCAACAACTGGCTCAAATCGCCACCGACCATCACTGTACCCATCTTGCTTGGACTGCCGATGCTCGTAATACTCGCGGCCTTCAGTTTTACCACCGCTTGGGTGCCGCAATTACAAAACGAGAAGGGCAGCGCTGTTATTGGCAGTGGACTCCAGTCTGACCGACTGCTCACCCCATAACGCTAGACCAGGTGGTGATCACAAAGACAATCACAGCGGCTAGGGATAGCACCCCTTGAATGAGGTTGCCAATCAAAGAACTGGCGACAACGGCCAATGCCGCTTTTAACGCTTGCTTTAGGTTGCGTCGATACAGAAATTCACCAATAAATGCCCCAAGAAAGGGGCCAATCAATAGACCAATAATTGGACCACCCACGACAAGAACCGGGGGTAATAGTCCAAATAAAACTGCCACTAGGCCCACCATCGCCCCAATTTGGCCCCACTTACTGACGCCTGCTTTTTTGGCGCCCCAAAATGTGGCAAGGAAATCAACGGCCATGCTGATGCAAAGCACGGCAATGGCAACGCCCAAGGCAACGCCAATTTTGCTAAAGCCCACGATTAATCCCCAGAGGATAATGGCGACTAACACCAAGCTGGACCCGGGTAAGGCCGGGACGACGGAGCCAATTACGCCCACTGCCATGACGGCTAATAGTGTCCAGTAGAGAATAACTTGTTGGTCTTTTAAGATGTTGAGAATTTCCACTGGTGTTATCCCGAAAGGGGTGCTGAATCAAGTTGACTGAGGGTGTTGTCTAATTTGTTTGCGATCGCATTCACCCAAGCTTCATCCTGATTGGTATAGCTGCGGGGCACATTCGCTCCCAAAATTAGTACCCCCTGATTGCCGATAGGTTGGCAAATTACCCCCTGGGTATTTTCCGGCAAGTAATCAAACTCAAGCCTACCGGGGTATAGCTTTAGCGCTACCAGATAAACCGCTTTTTCTGTCTTTAAAACCCGTTCCAGGATGGCACCTGGCTTCACAGTAGCTGTGGGTCCTAAAATGCCCCGCCGTAGCAATACCTGATCGCGATACCAAATCACCACAGATTTGGTAACAGTATTGGTCAATAGAATGTGAGAAGCCCATGCCAACTCGGTTTGAACCGATTCTGGAATTTCAGGTAGGAATTCAAACCCCTGGTCTCCGATCAGTTCCACGGCCTCCGGCGATCGCGGTTGAACGCGCTGCCACAACAGGCCTGTCAAAATTAGCACGGCGCTGATGATCACCCCCACCGCATCAGAACGAGCCTGGGATGTGGTCAAATTCGGAGTCAGGAAGCGATTGATCAAGAGTAAGGTACCGCCTAGACCGCCCACCGCGAAGGGCAGCAAACGTAAAATTCGATTGGGATCAGACTTCGCCATCCACTACAGCTTTGCAAATCAGGTCTCTCTTTATGGTAATCCGCAGAGCAAAACCTTTAGGAGAATCCTCCTAATATTCTGTGCCATTGCCATTTTGTCTTGCCATACCCTATTGCCTTCTGGACACGCTCATCTTGTGCAGCTCCTGACGCTATGACCAGCTATGCAATGTCAATTCCCTGCCAAAATTTAAGACCATTATTGGGCCGATTCAGATTCGGTAACTGCGAGTGCAAGGGTTACGAAAGTTGCTCAAAAGTCTGGCCTGCAACACAGCTCAATCCTAGGGATTGAGCTGTGTTGCCATGATGCGGTCACAGGTTCAGTTCTTGTTATATGGAAAGCTGACGCATCAGCAGCGCAAGCCTTAACGCGTCACCGTATCCAAAATCATATACGGTAACAGTTGTTGAAAAATTCGGTGACTTTTCAATAACCGTTGTCGTCTGCAAAGTCATTTCACCGGATTAATTTAAATAGTTCTCGGTACTCAATTCACTCATTTGTTGCAGAAAAGCGATGATATTCTCGTGGTTTAGATCTTTAGTTGGGTTAATGCCTCTTTGTCTTTGTTTAACAATGATTGTGGCTTGTTCCCCTGAAAAACAGCAACTTGAGATCAATAGTAAGCAAATTCAGGCAAAGGGAGTTAAAGCCTATCAACCCCAAATAATTGATAAGGATTTTGTGGAGAGTTGTAGCGCTGCTAAAAATGATGCAACCATTTATCAATTTCAGCTTCAAGCTAAAACTTCCTATGAGCTGCAATATTCCTCTACATCTTTAACTTGTGAACGTGGCTTGACACTGGATGCTAGGCTGTTCATTTTAGATGCACAAAATAAAACCATAGCCAATACTGAGACTGACGAACAGAAGCAAGCCTCATTGAAAATAACTCCTGAAGTTTCAGGTCCTTACTACCTAGCTATTGTTCCTAAATATAAAGACAAAACAGGAAGTTATGCCGTGAGGTTAGAGCGAATTGATTAAGTTGTGGGAATCCTCTAAAGACAAGGATCTATGAATTATTTGAATGGAGCTTGTAGATACCATAGTCCCTGCCGTACAGGGGATGTAGGTTTTTAGTTTTTAAGATTTGTTTTATACATCAGCTCTAACGTTAATTCTCGAAAAGCATGAAATTTTTGAAGTGGGTTCTCACAATATTTGCAGTCCTGGTGAGCTTAGCATTGCTGCTCATGGGAGATTTAATTTCTTGTCTGATCGCACTGCTAGCCGCTTTACTGGTGGCTCCCCCCCTTAAGGCCCGCATCAACAAGCGCTTACCCTGGCTGCGATTTAAATTTCTAAAATTGTTGCTCATGGTTATCTTATTAGTGACGGCCCTTCTGCTGTCAGGAGGCAATATTGTTCGCTTTACTGATGCCGCCGTCTGTAGCAAACCCAGTGATGGTCGGTGTGAGCAGCATGAGATTGCTTTTATGGAGAAAACCCAAGACATTGCTGTGAGTGCTAGCTTGCGGGAGGTGAATGCAGCCAAGAAAATCAACGTTGCCCTAGAGTATTGGCCAGAACCCAAACAAGAAACTGAGGTACTGAACCAAACGTTTGATTTTCCTAAAGGCAAAAAAGAGGTGCTCCTGCCCCTAACAAACCTTGACTTGAAACCAGGCAACTATCGGATCACGCTCACCCCTGAAGAGATTGGACGTAAAGAACCGTTGCCCGCTGAGCAAAAGTTTTCGGTCTGGACTGACCTCAAAGATGTCAAACAGCGCAACGACAGTGATATTGAAAATGCTGGCTTCAATAACAGCGTTACCAAGGTCAAAATCTGTGAGGGCAGTAGTGATGCAACCAAACCCTGTGCAGAGGATTTCCAGGAATTGTCACCTCAAATCAAGATTCTCTCGTTCACGGCTGAGATTCCCAGTCTCAGAGTAAAGCGAGTCGCTCTGCGCGGAGACTCTGAGATTACGTTCATCCTTCGCTATCTCGGCAAGACCAAAGATGCTAAGGAAAAACCCATCCAACTGTTTCGAGAAACAAGTGAGCTAGATCGCAAGGTTGGAACCTATACTCTGGGTTTTCCAGCACCCGTCAAAGGTCTGCCATCCGGCGAATTTGAGTTGATTACATTTCTAGAGACACGGTCATCACAACCCATTCGCAAGCAATTCACTATAAAGTAGCGGATTAGGCCCCCCTGGCGGCGTATCACAAGCAACCCGATCATGCAATATTCATTACTCAACCGCTTCCGAGGTTTATTCCTAGGCGTTGCGGCTCTAGAATCCCGGCTCCAAATCAATGGTCTTGGCGAAGCACAGCAGTCTGTCTCTGCCCCACCGGGTAATCCTCAGAGTCCCCTCCAACGGATAGGTTGGAGCCAGGAAATCACCGCGTCAATACAAGCACTCATGGCCTCGGAATCCCTCATGCCGATTTCAACTCTTCTGGACCAGGAGGATGAAATTGCTCGACAGATGGCACGGATTCTCCCCCTGGCATTGTTCTGGCACGATAATTTGTCTCAGTGGCAGCAACGGGTTTATGAGCAGCTTTTGCCAGAGGCGGATCCTGATCTCCAGGCTGCTGTGATGGGTATTGGGGTTGCGATCGCAACCATCTGCACCGAAAAAGTTAGCCCCCAACACTTCATCCCCCATCTCCTCCAGCAGGACTGGGTCAGGGGAACGGCCCTACAGTCTCAACTGAGTCAGGTTCAAGCATATCTCCAGAATCACGCCAGCCTGATGACGGTTCAGTCTCAGTTCGAGCCAGAGGCTGATGCCAACCCCTTGATCTCAGCGATAGCGATGGCCTTCTACTGCTGGTTAAGCACTCCTGATTCTTTCTCTTTGACCCTATCGCGAACCCTAACACTCTCCCATTTCTCTCAACTGACGGCCTTGATTGCCAGTGCTTTGTCGGGGTTGAGCAACGGTATGAGCGGCATTCCACTTCATTGGCAGCAGGCACTGTTGGCTAGCGGGCCTTCCCAGTTGTCTAGACAAGATAGCTTGGCCCAGGCAGACCAATTACTCACCTTTTGGGCTGGCTACTATGATCAGCAGCCATCCTTCTCCCTCCCAACCCAGCTTGAGCAGACAGCGCTCTCTGCTCCCGGTGTCCTCCGTCCTCGCTAACTGCCTTCAGCAGACGCCATGGCCAGACTGGGCTTTGGAGAAGCATAGACCTCCCTGACAAGATTGATCAACGAGTTGTTTATAATTAAAGAGCTTAGGCACTCTCTATGGTTACCTCAAGGAACTCGGTCATGACAGCACGACTTCACATTGCCTACAGGGTCTTTCGAAATTGAATGGACTTTATGCCTTAGCAGCCTGACCAATGAAGAGATTAATCCGCCATCAGCAGCTGCGTCTGAACCGCTGGCTATCGTCCACCACTGCACCCCGGACGCCCTCACTGCAAACAGCCAGTAAATATCGGTCTCTCAAACGTCAGTATCCGCTGCTATTTGTGGTGTCTGTCGCAACCCTCACCGGCGTGATTGGTCATCGATTCTATAACGAACCCCAACTCACCATTGGCACCCTTGCCCCCGAAACGATCAAAGCGCCCGAATCTGCAGAAGCGCCTGACCCCATTGCTACAGAAGCATCCCGCGAAGTCGCTCTGCAAGATGTAGTCAGCATCTATATGGTGAACCCATCCCTGAGCGCTACCATTACCAGCAACCTTGATCTCTATCTCCAAGACATCAGTCAATTTCGCAAATCCGCCGGGACATTTCCCTATACCCGAGTCAAAATTCTGTCTCCTGCGGTGCAGAACTTCCTCCGTCAACGCAGCACCAGTGAGTTTCAGACACTTCTGAAGCAAGTCAATGCCACTACACCCACCGCCACGCCTTGGCTAAAAACCAAGCTGGCCCAACAGTCGATTAAGGCGTTGAAAGCCTATAGAGCTAAAGAGAAAGATGGGGCAGCATGGTCCAATTTAATGCGCCAAATCACCCAGTCTCAACAACAATATCAAGCAGCCCTCGGATCGGTCCCGCCACGGCTACAAACGCTTTCCCAACAACATCTCTTGGGCTTTACAGACCCAGAGTGGTCAATGGCCCAAAAACGGATCCGTACTGCTTTACAGCGAATGCTGGCTCAGGGAATTCCGCCGGGTTTACCGGCAAGTGTGATGCGAAATGCCACCAAGGTCCAGCTTCAAGATTATCCGGCTAAGGTCCAATCCCTGGGCCTGCAACTGATGACCATAGTTCTCAGGCCCAACCTGAGCATTGACTCTACAGGGACTCTCCGTCAACGAGCCATTATTGCAGAGCAAATTCCACCCATTACCATCCCCATTCGCAAGGATGAAGTGATTGTAGCTGAGGGCGAAACCATCTCTCAGACTGATTTTGCGTTACTGGAATATTTTGGTCTCAGTCGGCGAGGGATTAATTGGTGGGGGCTGATCGGCACCATGGCTGCCGTGAGTGGGGGTGTGGGCCTATTTTTGATCGTGCAAACTCGCAGTCGGCTTAACTTTGGTCGTCGAGACTATCTGCTGGTGTTGCTGTTATCGGTCAGCTCGTCCCTACTGATTTGGACCACGTCCTTGCGGTATACCAGCTTACCCGCTGTGGGGTTGCTAGTAGGTAGCTTTTATGGACCCATTTTAGGGGCAACGGTGGTTCTAATTCTCTCGGGACTGATTCCGTTAGGACTGAGCAGTGGATTTGTGGAATTGGGTGCCATTGCTGCGGGTAGCTTGGTTGCCAGTTTAGTTGCCCGTCAGAGACGGTCCCGTGAAGAAATTGCTCTGTTGGGTGTGATTGTAGCCATTACCCAAGGCATTACCTTTTTTGTCCTAATGACCCTGACCGGAGGACCTGTCTACAGTATTTTAGGACTCTCCCTGATTCAAGGGTTGGTGGGGTTAGGATGGACGATTGTAGCCTTGGGTCTCAGTCCCTATCTAGAGCATTTATTCGACCTGGTCACCCCCATTCGGTTAGCTGAACTCGCCAATCCTAACCGACCCTTGCTCAAGCGTTTGTCCCAAGAAGCGCCGGGGACGTTTCAGCACACTATGTTTGTGGCAACCTTGGCAGAAGCAGGGGCCAGTGCCTTGAGCTGCAATGTGGAATTGGTGCGGACAGGTACCCTCTACCATGACATTGGCAAAATGCATGACCCTCAATTTTTTATTGAGAATCAGCGAGACATGACCAATAAGCATGATCTGCTCAATGATCCGTGGGAAAGTGCCGAAATTATCAAAAAGCATGTCTCCGAAGGTTTGGTCATGGCTCGTAAATGTCGGCTACCAGCAGCGGTGCAAGCCTTTATTCCTGAACATCAAGGCACGATGGTGATTGCATTTTTTCATCATCAGGCCCAGCAGTTGGTGGCTGCAAATCCTGACCTCGATCCAGTCCAAGAATCTGATTTCCGCTATCCTGGCCCCACGCCTCAATCTCGGGAAACAGGCATTGTTATGCTGGCGGATTCTTGCGAAGCGGCGTTGCGATCGCTAAAAGATGCGACCCCGGACTTAGCCCTAACCACCGTCAACAAAATCTTTAAATCTCGGTGGCAGGATCAGCAGCTCGTGGATACCCAACTCACTCGGGATGAGCTAGATATTCTGGCCAAAGTCTTCGTAGAAGTATGGATGCAGTTTCACCACAAACGGATTCCTTATCCTACGGGAACCATCCCCCCCACCAGTCCTCAAAATATGTAACACTACTCTGGGTATTGCTGGTTTTGATCCAGTGACAACCCCAGATTTTTGACTCTAAGTTCGTTCCATTTTGTGAGAAAACCTTATGGCTTTAACCGCTGGCACTCCTGCTCCTGCCTTTACCACCAAAGACACGAACGGCAATACCGTTTCCCTCTCCGATTATTCTGGGAAGACGGTTGTCCTCTATTTTTACCCCAAAGATGATACGCCAGGTTGCACCAAAGAAGCCTGTAGTTTTCGCGATAATTACAGTGCTTATCAAGGCAAAGATATTGTCGTTTTTGGCGTTAGTGGAGATGATGAAGGCTCCCACCAAGACTTTACCCAAAAGTTCAATTTGCCCTTTCCTTTGCTCGCCGATGTTGACCATAGCATCATGACTGCCTACGACGTCGACGGCGGCGGCTATGCCAAACGGGTGACCTATGTCATTAACGGTGAGGGCAACATTGACAAAGCCTATACGTCTGTCAATACCGAAACCCATGCCACAGATATTTTGGCAGACTTGGGTTTATAAATCCGTTTAGTCTTCTCTACAGATGATTGTATAAAGATTTCTCCTCGCTGGGCGATAGGTCAATCGAAAAAGCGTAAGGAGAAGGTCTGTAGAGATGGCCTCCAACAGTTGCTTCATCGCAGATGATAGCAGAGATAAAACTATCGTAAATCCCAAGCCCAGTAGACACTCGTCACTTTCAGCCCTCGGGCGGTTTCCAGGGCAATGACTCGCAGTCCTCTCAGTTTGTCAATAAACTTCCCGTAGGGTGTGTGCTTGAGAGTTTTATCCAAAATCGTGAAGGTTTTGGCATGACTGCAATATTCCTTTTTGCCATAGAGAAGCGCCAGTTCGATCATGTCGGTGGAGATGGCTCGCTGCTGCATCCGACGTTTGGTATGGTTGGGGTCCGTGAGGGTTCCAGCCAGAAAAAAATCTGGAAGCCGTTCAATTTTCGTATCGTCTGTCAGCAATTGATGGAGTTCAGTGGCTAGCTTCATAAGGGTGACCTAGCAGGAGGGCAATTGATCTCAGATTAGATCTAAACCTAACTCTGGCAAAACCCCTAAATTACGGATCTATTGGCAACGTTCGCAAATTCTCTTCCGTATTAGCACTGACCTCATCCAGTTGTGGATTAACTAAAGCTCTTTCTGGGATGTTGTCTCGACTGATTGATCTAGCGTTGGTTTGTTGAATTCCATTGCCATACTAAAGATCTATGAATCTGTTATGCTCTGAATCTAGCTAGATCGTTGTGCCTAAAAAATGGAGTTCTTGACAAAATTGTCAAGAATGAATGGCAAAATACTCCATTTTTACACGTTCGATTTTTGACCTAGATTCGGTGTAACTCTCTTAACTATTTCTACAGTGTCAAATTAGTAGCAGGCATAGCCGAAGTGCTTCATATATATACCCTAAAGCTTTAAA
>CALDHF010000103.1 GCA_937941595.1 uncultured Acaryochloris sp.
ATATCGCGATCGCAATCCAGTTTCGTCAAATCGGGCAGATGGCCATAATCCGCCTTCACCATGCGGCAGTCCGGTAACTTCAACTGCTTCTGCACATCCGTAATCCAGCCTGCACCAAAGCTTTCCCAGGCCACCATATCAACCCCTCGCGCTCCAAGGAGAGACCACATGGCCATTTCCACAGCGCCAGTATCGGATGCGGGCACGATGCCACACAAATAGTCGTCGGGAATACCGAGAATCGCTTTCGTCCGATCAATCACCTCTTTTAGGCGAGCTTTACCTGGACCCGAGCGATGGGAGCGACCCACCAAAGCATTATTCAAGGCCTCCAGTTGCCAACCGGGACGCTTGGAGCAAGGTCCTGAAGAAAAATAAGGGCGTTGAGGACGTTGGGTCGGTTGAGGGGATGTCATATCAAATTCCGCTCGCAGTCAGGACAATCGTATGGACACAGAACTAGGCTAGGCAGCCTGGGAGAATCGGTTCATTAGAGAATTAATAAGTCTAAGCTGGTTCTTGGGTAATCGAGATTTCCGAATCATTTTTTAAGATCTAATCCAAGCACCATGACCGCAAAAATACCAGTGCTAAACTTTAAGCGCGCTTCAATTTTCCTTTTCAGGTCCATACCCCCATGTCTCCTCTAGCAGAATCTAGTCTTAAAGATCAGTACCATCCGCAGCAAAATCGCGATCGCAACACCCTCAATCGTTTATTGCGAGAAGAAGCCACCGACCTCAACCTAGCTGAACTTGCCCGCCTCAGGATTCGATATGCTGGATTCCCGGGCAGTCGCGATATTCAAACCGATCTCGAAAAATTGTTAGAGCGATGGCAGCTCACGGAAGAAGCCTTATTTGCGAAAACCCGCGTTTTGCATGCCAGTCAAAAAATGTATACAGTGCGGACCAATAAAAAAGAAGACTGGACTTAGGGAGCCACGCATAAGCTGAAGTCCTTATTTGAAGACATGCTAGACAGCAACTGGTTTTCAAGAAGACTGGTATGATTGGACTGATCTTTTCAGAGCATGAAAATCCTGCGGGTCCCAGCACCCTATCGTGGTTGACGGCTTCTGAATTTCTGCTTTAGAAAAACTTCAACCTCTGCAAACACTGTTAGTTTGTTGCTTTCTTCACCTCAGCAACGCCCTGCAACAGACGATCCTATCCATTCTCATCGGAGTGACACTATGACCGCTTGTGACTTTCAACCCGGTTTAGAAGGCATTCCTGCGGCTCAATCTCAAGTCAGCTTTGTCAACGGTCAAGTAGGCAAACTCGAATATCGAGGCGTCCCGATTGAAGCCTTAGCTGAAAAAAGCAACTTTCTAGAAACGGCCTACTTGCTGATTTGGGGCGAATTTCCCAACGCTGATGATTTAGAAGCCTTTCAAGAAGAGATCACCCATCACCGTCGCGTCAAATATCGCATTCGGGACATGATGAAATGTTTTCCCGAAAGCGGTCACCCAATGGATGCCTTACAGGCTTCGGCAGCAGCCCTAGGGTTGTTTTACTCCAAGCGAGCTTTGGACGATCCCACCTATATCCGTCAAGCTGTTGTTCGGTTACTCGCAAAGATTCCAACGATGGTGGCGGCGTTTGAACATATTCGTAAGGGCAACGATCCTGTCCGTCCCCGGGATGATCTCAGCTATGCCGCCAATTTCCTCTACATGCTCAATGAGCAAGAACCCGATCCGTTCTTATCCCACGTCTTTGATACCTGCTTAATTCTCCATGCCGAACATACGATGAACGCTTCCACCTTCTCAGCACGCGTTACCGCCTCTACCCTCACCGATCCTTATGCTATCGTCGCGTCAGCCGTCGGTACCCTAGCGGGTCCCCTCCATGGCGGTGCCAATGAAGAAGTGATCACAATGCTGGCCGAGATTGGCTCCGTGGAGAATGTTCGTCCTTTTTTAGCCGAAAAGTTAGCCACCAAATCGAAAATCATGGGATTTGGCCATCGGGTTTACAAAGTTAAGGATCCCAGAGCCAAAATTTTACAGAAGCTAGTCGAAAAGCTTTTTGCCCGCTCTGACAACGATCCCTCCTACGAGATTGCACTGGAGTTGGAAAAAGCAGTTGCCGAAAAACTGGGGGGCAAAGGCATTTACCCTAATGTGGATTTCTACTCTGGGTTGGTTTATCAAAAACTCGGGATTCCCACGGATTTATTTACACCCATATTCGCGATCGCACGGGTCGCAGGCTGGCTAGCCCATTGGCGCGAACAGCTAGAAACCAACCGTATTTACCGTCCTAGCCAGGTTTACATCGGTGAGCATGGCCTCCCTTACATCCCCCCAGAACATCGGTAGAACCATTTGTTTCTAGAAGAATACAAGTAACAGAATTTGCGACCAAACCCTTACATAAGACTGATGTCGGAGAGTAAAGTTATTCTCCTAGAATTAGTCTCATCCGTATATACTGGTTTAGGCATCAAGAAACTTTACAAACCATAAATTCATTAAGAATGGGCGGCAATGAACCCAGGTATTGATCTTGAACAACGCTTTATCGAAACTCTGATGGAATTGGGGTTAACCCCAGGAGTCGCCAAAACCATATGGCTCCCCATCCCCATGTTGTTAATGATTATCGGTGCAACCGTGGGTGTGCTGGTTTCGGTCTGGCTAGAACGAAAAATTTCAGCAGCGGCTCAGCAACGGATTGGCCCCGAATATATTGGTCCCTTAGGCATTCTGGCTCCGGTTGCGGACGGCATCAAGCTGGTCTTCAAAGAAGACGTGGTGCCAGCAAACACGGATCCTTGGCTATTTACCCTGGGACCGATTCTGGTGGTTATTCCAGTTTTCTTCTCCTACCTGATCGTCCCCTTTGGTCAGAACTTACTAATTACTGATTTAGGGATCGGCATTTTCTTTTGGATTGCTCTGTCGAGTATTGCCCCCATTGGCCTCTTAATGGCGGGGTATTCCTCCAATAATAAGTATTCGTTGATTGGAGGTCTGCGGGCAGCAGCTCAATCCATTAGCTATGAGTTGCCTTTGGCGTTGGCGGTGCTGGCCATTGTGATGATGTCCAACAGCCTCAGCACTATCGAAATTGTCAACAAGCAGATGGGCTATGGCATTTTGGGGTGGAATGTGATTCGCCAGCCTGTCGGTTTTATACTGTTTTGGATTGCAGCATTAGCAGAATGCGAACGCTTGCCCTTTGACTTGCCTGAAGCGGAAGAAGAAATCGTTGCTGGATACCAAACCGAGTATGCAGGGATGAAATTTGCCCTGTTTTATTTGGGGTCTTACGTCAACCTAGTGTTGTCTTCTATTTTGGTAGCCGTTCTCTATTTTGGCGGCTGGGATTTGCCCATTCCTGCTCCAATGATTGCTGACTGGATCAATGTCGATCCGAATAACGCCATTTTCGAACTGGTCACGGCGGGATTAGGGTTAGTGATGACTCTGCTGAAAGCGTACTTCTTTCTATTCCTAGCAATCCTGGTACGTTGGACAGTGCCTAGAGTCCGCATTGACCAACTCCTGAATTTTGGTTGGAAATTCTTGCTACCTGTCGGTCTGGTGAATTTACTCCTCACCGCAGGGTTAAAACTAGCCTTTCCCGTTGCCTTTGGTGGCTAATCTATTGGGGCTTCACTAAGCTTGAAGACAGCTTACCCCCCATCTGCCGACATCTGAGAGTGAATATCCATGCTCAAGTTTCTGAATCAAGTCACAAATTACG
>CALDHF010000104.1 GCA_937941595.1 uncultured Acaryochloris sp.
GACCTAACCGAATCCCCACGAGACTTCTTTTGCTTTGAGGATAACTATTTATTGACTACTCCCGGATGAGCATGCATTGCAGATTCAACGGCTAACGTCATTTTTAACCCAGGTTTGACAACAGATTTAACTGATACGTAAGACATCATTGCTAGGCTGATGTCTGTTGTGTCTGACCATTGACATGGGAGCGGTACGTTTGGCGCCATTCTTGAGTGCGTCGCCAATAAAATTAACGATATGCTCAATGGTGTGGAGCTTGGCCATTGTTTTTTCTGGGATTCGAATCTCAAATGTCTCCTCCAGATTCATCAAGATCTTAGCCGCTTCATGCTTTTCGGCTAAATCATAGATGTGACTCCCCATACTAATGCGGTTGGCACTGACATCAGTACATCCACAAATCACTGAACAGATTTTTAAGAATATCCAGCGGGTAGATGCCAAGTCATTCTCTCTGTGGCTATTTCTACTACCCTCTATTGGGGGCTTTCTGGGGGGATGCTGACGCACACGAACATGTTGTTGCCTGACAAATTGGCTTTTGATCTCAATAATCCGAGTCTCAACTAGATCACGAACCATAGGCAGCTCTACTCTATGGCCACTTTGGGTGTAAATTCTGGTGGCAATGTCCCAGACGAGTTGATCTCGATTAGACTCAAGTGCTTCAAGATCGGCCATTGAGTTGCCAATACTGCTATCTAAGTCAGTATTGATAGCCATTTTAAGAACATTCAGTGTGTAGTCTTGATCTTTCATTTCCATGAATCCCCTTCAGAACCAGACAGATGATGATAAAAATATGTTTTTATGTCATAACACTTGCATGTTGAGCCTGAGAAAAGAGTAACAATCACTCCAGTGCTGAATGATATTGATGGTGATCTGAGAGTTTTATCATCCACTTAAGAGTTAAGACTTAAGGTCGGACCTCTTTCAGGAGTGAGCTGCGACTCTTCACTCTCTAATTTTGTCAGAATATTGAGAAAATCTAGGGAAGGATGCTCCTGATTCAGCGGAATGACCGTTTTTTGGATGGGGATGATGTTTGCAGGGTGACTGCTGGGAGGTGAAGGCCAAAACAAGGCCATTGCCTCTGGTATGGGGAGCGATGGCCAGTAGTGTTCTCGTTGGTAATGGATGAATTTGAGGGTGCGGAAGGCATCAAACCAAACCATCAGAAAATAATGAAAATGAGAGAAATCCCGACATTGCCGAAAGCCCTGAAGGATGGCTTGATCCCCTTTGAGATGGCGGAGGGTTATCCATAGAGAGTCACTGAGGTCTTGTTGCTGCCACCAGGCGTGCAGGTGGGACTGATCCTCCAGGGCATGGAGTCCGTCCCATAAGGTCTGACTCAGCCCTAACCAGCTTTGTAATTCTCTAAAAATTTGAGGGTGATACAGCAAGAGTGGCTCTGCTTGGGATAATCGAGCCATGGCGGCTCCGGTGCCAAAGGGAACTCGTCGGGAGATCCGAGAAGAGAGCACAATCTTTGGTTGCTGAAAGCACATCACTTTGCCCGTTTTTGCCAGCTTGTTAAGCATATAAAAGTCTTCGGCGGCCTGACGTTTGGGAAACCCTCGCACCATGGCATAGTGGTTGGCATTGATTTTAAGCAAGCTGCCAATGGTCTGGAAGGCATAGGGAGAGCCGGCTCGGGCTAACGCGGTCACGTAGTAGCGCAATGAAATTTCGTAGCGCAGAATATCGTCATGGAGGGGGTGATGACAAAAGGGGTAAATCGCTACAGCAACATCTGACTCTAAATCGCATGTAGCAAAGTAATCAGGGGGAAGCTGGACATCGCCATCGGTGCAGTGAATCCAGGGCGTTCGTACAATGTTTTGGGCAATACAGGTTAAGGCGATGTCCCCTCCAATTTTGCGGGCGAGTCCCACCCCTTGTTTGCGGGGTAGCTGTCGTGGGGGGGTACAGCAATCAATGATCAGCAGGGTGTTGCCTGAGAGTTGGTGGAGAACGGTAAAGGGATGGGGAGACTGGGATTGGAATTGCTCTAAACAGGTTTGAGTGCGCTGGATGGCGGCGGGGTCAGCATCAATGGCGGCATTAATGACCCCAATGATCAAGGTATTGTGGATAGCCTCTGGCAGAATTGTGTCTAAACAGTGTGGGGCTTCGTCAAAGAGGGGAATAACTAAGACAGACTGGTAGGTTTGCCCCAAGCTCTGGGATAGATGGGGGCGTATTGCTTGTGCGATCGCTTCCCCGTAGCGGTCTAAGTAGCGATCAATTCCTGGCGTTGTCATAGAAGGCCATCCCTGAGCAAATGTAATGGCCAAACATCAGCCATAAACCCTCGCACGATACTGCAAGCCCCATTGACAAGACAAGCCTTGGTCTCATAATTAGAGGAACAAAGACTGAGGATCTCGTGATGTCTCCTTCCCCCAAGATTTTGGCTTTTGCTGGGAGTGCCCGTCAGGGATCGTTTAACCAGACCCTGGTTAAGATTGCGGCTACTGGCGCAGAGACTGCGGGTGCAGACGTCACGATTGTGGATCTCAAAGAGTATCCAATGCCGCTTTTTAACCAAGATTTAGAAGCTGACTCTGGGTTGCCAGAGTCTGTCTTGCAGTTTAAGGCTCTGATGGCAGCCCACCACGGATTCCTGATTGCCTGTCCTGAGTACAATAGCTCTATTACACCGCTGCTCAAGAACGCCATCGACTGGGCTTCGCGCCCCCAGCCTGGCGAGCAACCCATGGCCCTGTCCTGTTTCCGTGGCAAAGTGGCTGCAATTATGGCGGCATCTCCTGGAGGGTTAGGAGGCTTGCGAGGACTCGGTCATGTCCGCTCGATTTTGGAAAGTATTGGCGTGATTGTGATTCCTGATCAAAAAGCTATTCCCGCGGCGTATCAAGCCTTTAATGATGCAGGTAACCTGAATGATGAGAAACAGCAGGCAGCCGTTATTGCCATCGGTGCCAAACTCGTAGAGATCACAGGGAAATTGATCGCTTGAACGTTATCACTCAAACCCCATGTTTCTGAATCCTCTTACAGAGAATGGGATGCGGGGTTTACTTTATCTTGCCTACATTTCTTGTTAATGAGGTTTCAGGAGTTTGTTCATATAATATTTTCCACTATGGAGGGTAGTTCAACCATGGTCGAGCAAATAGCATCAGCTACTTCACACTGAGGATGCGAGGGTGTCACCATCAATATCGTTTTCAACCCCGCACTCTTGGCCCCTTTGATATCTAATATGGGATGATCACCAACGTAGATAGCCGCCTCGGGTAAGACGTCAAGTTCCTGACATCCTAAATGGAAAATTCGAGGGTCTGGTTTTCGCAAGCCGACCGACTGGGACACAATGATGCTTGCAAATAAATCATGAATTCCTAATGCTCGGAAATTGCGTTGCTGGAATGGCGACCTTCCATTCGAGATCAGTCCAAGTTTGTATTGAGCAGACAATAGATGGATTGCTGCTATCGTCCCTTCCCTGGGCACAGAAAAGGCACAGAAACACGCCTCGTACACGGCCAACAATTCTTGAACAGACCAATCTGCTAAAGAAAATTCATCTATCAAAGTTGCGTAAACGCTATCTTTCCAAACGCTGCCATTGGCATCAAGCTCAAGGAATCGAGAGGTAAACGCTGCTTCATGATGATCGATGTATGGACCCAACATGCCTTGGCATTGCCAACGGATAAAATTTCGCAATGATCTATCGCGATCTAATAACGTTTGGTCCAGATCAAAGATGACTGCTTCCATGTCCGGATGCTCCCCAAAATTGAGTAATGAAATGCAAAGGAGTTACACCACTCGTCCCGCACTTGACGCTGACCTAGAATGGCTAGATCCATTTTATGAAGACCTGATGAAGCCATATGTTGAGCTTACGCATCAATGGGATCAGACAAAATTTAGGGCATCTTTTTCGTCAGAATGTACGCAGATCATCCAGTTAGGCAACCAAGATATTGGCATGCTGAAAGTTGAGCAGCGAGATAAGTATGTGTATCTAGGCGATATTCAAATCAAAAGAGAATTTCAATGCCAAGGAATCGGCTCTCAGATTATCAATGATTTGATACAACACGCTCAATCTCGGGCTTTGCCTATTCGCCTCAGAGTTTTAAAAGGAAACCCTGCCATAAAACTCTATCAACGCTTAGGATTTTATATCGTCAATGAATTAGATAACTGCTATGAATTGGAGTGCTTAGGATGACATCCTGATAAAGCCCAGATACTAGAGATGGATACTCTGAAGTCATATGAATCGTGTCCCTATTGCAGGCGATCATTGAAAGCGATGCTACGAAACCTAATGTAGTATGGCTCGATACGGCAGCTCTGTAAGGATTTGAGCTTCGGTGATCAGTATCTGCTCTAGTCGTGGTTGCACCGTGTCT
>CALDHF010000105.1 GCA_937941595.1 uncultured Acaryochloris sp.
ATCGCTTCGCCGTAAGCATACCCATGAAATAGACCCGCAATCGCGGCTAGTCCGGTGGTCAAGACAGCATTGGGGCCATGCTTCCCAGCCAACAAGCCGCCAAAGATGAGCACGGACGCAGAGATAAAGAATTCAGGCGCCGGCAAATCCCAACTTTGGAGATGAATGCCCGTCCCCAATAAGGCAGTGGTGACAAAGGCCAGGGGCACCCAAACGCCTTGACGCAAAACAGCAGCGATTAAGCCAATCGCAATTACAAAAACGAGATGATCAATACCGATTACAGGATGCCCCACTCCTGATAAAAATCCTTCTAGAAAGTTAGCGGGGAGTTGACCGCCCAGGGGATGGTGAGCATGGGCAGCAACGCTAGCGCTGACAATGCCGAAACCAGCCAAAATGCTGGCGAGAAAACTACGTCTCAGCAATTGAGACCTAAATTGAATCGGGGGTCTACCCATGGGGTTGGCCACTCTCTGTACCTCGCAGATGTCTATATCGTGGAACTGAATCATCGGTGGGCATTCTGACTTGTAGGACTCGTCCTACTCACAGTTGCGGGACAGTGTTGGACTTGCACCAAACTTTCCCCATTGTTTTTAGTGGCTGTTCCCCACTAAAGCCGATGTGCAACTCAGCCTATCATGTCTGCTTGAATATCCGTCACAGATTCGTGAACAAATCCATTGAGAGCAGCAGTATCCCAACTTGATCGAGTGAATGCAGGGGAAATTCAGGGGCATACCGTTTCCCGATTGCCATCGCTTTAGTCATCATCTAGCTGAATCACATCCTCAATTTTGATACCGGCCCGACCGTGACGAATATTATGACGAGGATTCAAACCATGGACTTGATGATGGTGATCGATATCGGGTTGATGGGCCTCTAATACTCTTTGGATGACGCCCTGATAACACTTGGTGAGCCGCTTGAGAGCAGAGGCGCTGACGACCCATTTTTGTTCAAACGCAAGATGCGGTTGATTGTTATGGAGCATGATGGCATCAATGGCTTGCTTGATTTTGGCCTCTGCGCCAGTGGAGGTCCGTCGTCCTCGTCTGGACGGCTTTTCTGAAACGTCTTGAGACTTTTCGGTTGACGGTGGCGATGAGGGGGTGTCTAAGTTAGGAGGGGGCGGTTCTGGAGAGTGGACAGGTTCCTCAGGCCTGGCAGGCTGCTGCTGATCTTCTGATTTGACGTCTGGTGTCTCCTGAGGAGATATAGATTCGGGCTGCATCAACTGCACTAACTGCGCCAAAGTCTGGGTCAATACATCTAATTGTTGATGGTCTGCGGGGGGCGATTCAGCAGGTTCAAGTGTGGCTGTCGAAGTCGACGGTGTGGGTAGAGGGGGCCGAGGAGAGCTAGACTCATCCTTTGATGAGGATGGCGCATCCGCGGACTCAACCTTATAGTCTAGATCGTCAAAAAATAGCAGGGCAAAATGGGTGCGTTGTTCATAGCTAACCCCCTGCTTGGTATAGCTAATCCGCTCGGCAGTCTGGCCATCAATTAGGGGTAATTGGCCGGATCGAATTGCGGTGGCGATCGCAGCCTGATACAGAGGCAAATAGTCTTCTGGATAATACTCTTGCTCTAAATCCGAAATCTCTTGACGACACAGGGTACGAATCGCTTCGGGGTCTTTGAGAGGTTGCAGCGGCTCAATAAACAAATTGGCCAGTTGCTCCAAATCATGGGTGTCATCTTCTGGAACTTGTCCTTGAATCGATTGTTCCAGCCATTTCAACACAACCGACATCTTCTCTTGTTGGGTGCCACGCGGTTCAAAATGGTCCAAAACCTCCATCCAACGATCGCGTTCATCCTGATATAACCGCAGCGTCGATATATCTCGTTGAGGAGATTTGCGTTTGCTTGGTCGGATCATAGGCTCATCTAATTCCATTGAGGGTTCGGGTTCAAATTGCGGAGCAGCAGCTTCAAAAATCTTGAGCACAGTCACGCCAGGATCACGAAGACGAACCCCTTGGCGACCGTCGATATTCCCCTGACCATCGCCAATTTTGTAGTCATTGTAATGGCGGGTGGAGGCAAGGGAGCGACGCAGTTTTGGGTCTTGCTCATTCTGAACTAAAAAATGGCCTTGGATCGCAGCCATATATTCAATATCCGCAATAGCAGGCGGAGCATACCAGTGGGTTGCGATCCGAGCATAGATCGTACGAAATAGATGGGTGTAGAGATTACCACGTCCAGCGCGTTGGGGAACCAGCGCTGTAAAGTAGCGATCACACGCTTTGGCTACAGGCGGACTAAACTTGCGGTTGATGGTTTCTAGGTCTAACCCCTTGGTATCCATTGTTTTTCGAAGCTGACGGAGGGCCGCGATCACCTGTTTAGCCGGAGCCAAGGTCGGAATTTCAAACCGGAGTTCCATCGCCTCTTTTCGGCGTTTGAGCGCTCCGGTAAACCACACACTATAAGGGGACTCATAAGTGAATTCAGCCGTTTGCAATAGTTCAGTACACCGACGACCCGTCACCACCGCCAACCCTGCGGCGACTTCAGCCCATTCCTGACTATCCAACAGCATTTTGGCGCGATCAACAATGGCATCGGGCTGCTCAATCAAGCCCTGCTGTTCATTCCGAGCAGCCACCGTATCGTTAATGGAGACATTGATTTGAATCCATTCATCTCGGGTAAAGTTCATGGCCTCCAAAGCCCTATGATCTTCGCCCAGTTGCTGCTTAAGAGCTTGGCGCACCTCAGTCATCAGATTGCGCTGCTGCTTCAGTTCTGTAAGGCCATGATCATGCCATTGCTGTTTCATCCAATCTGCCCACTGCTGGGAGATTTGTTGATCCTGAGGTGTATCCCCCAGAGGGGCAACCGCCGGAAAATATTGATTATCGTACAGGGTTTTCAGCCAACGCCGCATAGGCTTGCATGGTGCAGATTGCGATGATTATTGCATACCATTCGGCAAATCTCTAACTGGGTCACTTCCCTAATCCCTTTATCTCTAGAATTGGCAACAACTCATAATGACAAGGAACCTTGATTGGGTAGGAGTATCAACCTTCACAAGTTCCTCAAGATTAGCTTCTATACTTTTGGCGCAGAGGCTCAGACTTCCTTTTAAGACTTCTCTGAGCAATCCTCAATTAACTTATGACTCACTGCCCTTGCTGCTCCAATACATTGTTACGACAGGTTCATTGCGGCCATATTGACTGGTTCTGCCCACACTGTTGGACGGATATACCCTCTTTGTCAGCCCAGGTGCCTGCACATCCCCAGGGTCGCTCTCAACATCAGGTTATTCAGAAGCATTCACCCTTACAACAACATCGATTACGCTGTGCTAGTCTGCCGAGTTTAAGGGCCAGACAGTTGTTTAAAGCCAGAAGGCTACTGTTAAGACGATAGCTCTTTATCGGTTTTCGATAGTTGTCAAATGAAATTCATAACGTTGGCTCTAGCTATCCGATGGTTGATGCCAGTCAAAACACCATTTTGCGTGGGGTATAGGCATTAAGAGGCTACTGGGATAGTACTAGATTTGATAGAGTCTTAGCACCATTAAAACTCCCTTTCAACCTCTTTGTATCGCTGACGACACCCCCTAAAATTTAGGGGAATTAGACATCCTATTCCTATTTCTTGTTTACTCTCATCAAAACTGTTTTTGCTCAGACTTAATCTGGTTCAACCCTATTCTCACCAAACTCTAATTTTAGTATTTAGAAAAAAATGAAAGCCCAAAAAATAACTCTAATCTCTTAAGAACTAGGATTAGAGCGCAAAAGAAATTTACTTTTTAAGAGAATATCAAAAGCTAGCCATCTGCTTTAGATAACTAAAAACATACTGCGTCTTATGAAATATAAAGTGAGTATGTGCATGACCACCTTATATTCTTAAGGCATAAATCAACATGAATTCTTATTTTGACATTAGCAGCTCTAGCATTCGCTAAAACCCTTACGATCTAAGTCTAGAAAGTGCTAATTGACGGCCCATTGTGGGCATCCTAAGGGAAGAGTGCATGGGACAGGGCAATACATAAGTATGTTGCTAATTGATTTTCAAGATTTAGAAGCTAGAGGCATTGAGTGCCGAGAGGTTTCGGAGTTCGTATTTCTAGATAAATGTTTCCAAAAAGGTCAAACCTTTACCAATCATCAACGTAAAACGGCTGTTGTCGCTTGTCGGCAACTGCTGGATTCAGGACTAATGAGTTTAATCGTCAACTACCACAATCATTTAACGCTGTGGATAGAAACAGACGTTGCTTGTAACTCACCCCATCCTCAGATGCCAGCGGAAGATCTCTCAGAGAGTCATGCCTCGGTGGAGGCCCCAGCAAAATCAAATTGGAATTATCAGCAAATGCTGGCCAAGCTTAATGAGCCAGTGGACATAACATCCGTCATGGCTAAGCTCAATGAGCCAATCCATTTGCAGTCTATTTTTTCGAAAGCACAGAATTCTTAGTCATTAGCAATGGTTTAAATCTGGCTATTCCAGGGTCGTGGACTAAGAACTAAGGCGTTGGTAGCAGTCTTAGCTGCCAACACCTTAGTTCTCCAGGTCCACAAACAGAATCGGATTTACTGGGCCGGTTGGACTTGACCAATGACATTCAACTTGCCATCGGCTTTAACCGTCCAGACGTCGTAAATGCCTAAAACGTCTCCATTTTGATCAATATCGACGTTGCCACTGGCCCCTTGATAATTAATGGCTTCGCCTTGTGCTAATAACTTCAAGGCTTCGCAGACATCCGTGACTTCTTTTCCGGGTCCATTGGCGACGTCTCTGAGTTGAGCTGCGATCTCATCTCCAGAATTGGACTTCGCCGCCTGGGCAGCCAACAAAATCAGGGCTGTCGCATCCCAACTCTGGGGGACATAAGCGGGAGGCGCTTCTTTCTTCTCAGCTTGCCACAGGGCTGTTAGTTTTTCTAAAGCATTGCCATCGGCACCAGGGACTGTACCCAGCGCCCCAGTGATAATAAATTTGCCATCATTGGATTTACCTACCTGGACCGAAAATTCATCGGACTTTACACCATCTGTAAGCATGACTTGTACACCTTCCATTAGGCCTTGTTCATAGGCAGACTTGAGAAGCAATGCCCCAGTTTCTGGATACAAAATCGCAATCACAGCCTCAGGTTTGTTAGCAAAGGCCGCAGCAGCTTCGGAATCGAAGGTGGTGGCTTTGGGATCATAGCGGGTGGGTTTAGCTTCGTTGAGGACAGTTCCCCCCAATTTTTTGAACGACTTAATAAACTCTTGTTCAAAGCTAATGCCATAGTCATTGTTAATGGCGACCGTCGACACTTTCTGAAACCCTTTTTCTTTGGCAAGCTTGGCTAAAGCTCGGGCTTGATAGGTATCAGGGGGAGCCGTTCGCGCCCAATATTGGGTCTCACCATTTTTGAAGTCGCCCTTTTTAGCACGGGTTGTAAATTCAGTACTGGTACTGCCAGGAGACAGCAGAAGCACTTTGTTGCGGACAGCAACATCAACGGCGGCTTGGGACACACTACTAGCAAAAGACCCGACGACCGCAGATACTTTTTGCACTTCCACCAGGTTAGTCATGGCTTGACTCCCTTTAGTGGGATCGGTTTCATCATCCTGGGACTCAAGGGTCACAGGTTGGCCATTCACCCCCCCACAAGCATTCACGGTCTTTACCAGTAAAGGAACAGCGTCAATCATGGGAACGCCTAAAGGGGCCAAGTCACCTGTGGATGGCAGCAGCGATCCTATCTTTAGTCCCTCACCACCGGAGCCAGGAGCATTCCCGCCCACTTGGCAGGCACTTAAGAGTAGCGCCGATGTCAAAGCCGTTAATCGCTGCAATTGGCGAGAGTATAAGAGATGGTTCAAAATTTTTGGTTTATTCATTGGGATTTATTCAGTCCTCACCCGGAAGAGTCACTTTCGTTTGTTAATCTGCATGGTAGATCGCTCGATGACGTTAAGTCTAAATTAAACTCACAATTGATCTACGACTCGCGCTCTTGTGGATAGATGGAGTCTGAGTCAGAGCTATTGCACTGAAGAGGTAGCAGTAATACCAACAAACATTGAGCAGGATGATCTCAGATTGAAAATGACGCGTATTGAGATAGGCCAGCAGTTTTCATTGGCGGGAGAGACTGGTGCCTTATCTCTCCATTTACCATTGGTTCCATACCAAGGCCTTATTTTTGTAACAGAACCCATCTAACACTGTCACCCAGTTTCGAAACAAGCCTTCTTTATATGAGTTCAATTTCCAGAGACCTCAGAATCCGTTAGAACAAAGTTCTTTACTTTGTTCAGAAAGTCTTTTTTCGATTTTATTATCTAATAATTTGCCAATAAATATATATCTGCATATTTTTTTTGAATCGAGCAGATAAATAGTAAGGAGCGACAATAGTATACGCTTTGCAAGAATATCTTGCGACAATATATTTCTCACAAAACGAATCTGCATTTCGGTTTCGATTTTCTCTAGAATTGTTTCTCCAATATTAGAGTTTTTAAGCATCAAAAGCATTATGGAGACTAGATTTTTGCTGCATCAAAAATAACGAGAACACTATACTGGATATTTGTATTACTAAAGACCACTCTCAAAGTTTTGGGTGATTATATTCATTGGCATAAAAATTCATAAAAAGGATGTGTTTTATTACATTTTTTCTGAGTGTTCTATAAGACTTTTTATAGAAACACTCAGGGATTAATCAAAATATATTTAAATCATAAAGGTTATTTAGCAACTGACAATTAGTTTCAATATTTTGACTTTAATATACGTCAGTCCATCAAAAAGCCTTATGAAATATAGAA
>CALDHF010000106.1 GCA_937941595.1 uncultured Acaryochloris sp.
CCCCATCATTAGCTCAGCCCAAACGAATCCTGGCCTTAGTTTTATCTGGGGTGATGGCCCCTCGCAAAAACAGCAGCTAGGCTATGTTTTGCAATATGGCACCCCCAAACATTTAAGCGATCGCTGGCGACTCAAAATCAAACGTCAAAGTGTGGCCATTGATCGGATTAATATTACCTATCCAGACTATTTCACGGGCAAATTCAGAGAGAACAAAATTGAATTGCGTCAAGCTCCTAAGAGTCGAATTTTTAACCTCAAGAAGGGTAAAACGATTGCCGTTGATTCAGTAACCGTTGACCGAGACAACGGCGTTATCGAAATCATTCCGACCGAAGTGATTCCTGCAGATACCGCCATCGAAGTCGTCGCTTCCAATGTTAAAAATCCATCGTCTGGAGGAACATACTTTTTTAATTGCCGCATCTCTTCTCCAGGGGATGTCGGTCTGATGAAATATATCGGCACCTGGGTGGTTAGTATTTATCGGGGGTAATCTCGAGACTTTGGGACATCTTGATGAATAGATTTCTTACTCAATTTCCAGCCCTTATCTGAAACTGTAATGCTTACTGTGATCTCAGTTAAGCGGACAGTTAAAAAATTGTGACAATTGTTTAACTGTCCTTGAGTATGGACACAGTTTGGTCATCTCTTTATAGAGTGATGACACACCAAAGTGGTTTGTTGAGCATCTAAGCTATTGACTTAGTCCAACATCTAAGCGTTTTTTGGTTGATTACTGGTCTGAGATACTGCTGTGTCAAAATCAGCAAATACTGCAATAACATCCCAAATTTCTTATCTATTTACCTCCGTCATATACACTTTGGGTCGCTCTCTTGTTCTGCCTGCATATTTTGGCAGTATTGAAGTGACGGGAATAGAAAATTTTCCTCAGCAAGGTCCAGTGGTTGTTGCACCAACCCATCGTTCTCGTTGGGATGGGATCACCATTGGCTATGCTTTAGGGCGGCCTGTAATCGGTCGTGACCCTCACTTTATGGTGACCGTCAATGAGATGCATGGGTTTCAGGGATGGTTTATTCGCCAATTTGGAGGATTTCCCATCGACCCTGATCGACCTTCAGTCGCGGCTCTCAGGCATGGGATCGATCTATTGCAAAACAATCAGGTATTGGTCATTTTCCCTGAAGGCGATGTCATGAGCGATCGCTATGCACAATATCTCAAACCAGGGTTTGCCCGTCTGGCCATTCAAGCCCAAAAAAGACAAAAAGGCAAGGGTTCTGATATCCAAATTCTACCTGTTGCCCTTGAATACGGACATGCCGTTCCTAAAAAAAGTAGCAGCCTAAAAGTTAAGATCGGCAAACCCATAAACGCAGCTCAATACCTAGGCCCTACGAAAAAATCGGCCTCTACCTTAATTAAAGATCTAAAAACAGCTTTAAACAACCTCATGGATGGGTCCATACCTAACCCAGAACTAACGTCCTCCCTCCGATCTAGACCAAGGTAGGTAGTCTACCTTGGTCGATCTTCATCATTTGCTAGGGGAGGGCGCCGCTATGGATACAGCAGAGACAGCCAATAGGGTTAACTGGCAACCGTCGTTTTGCTCCTGGGAGCTGAATACTCTCGCTTGTTTTTGCTATCCCAACGTTCTTGCGGATGTTGAAAGAGCAATAATAAGGCAGCATTTGTTTGTAATTCTCGCCGTAATAATCCTTTTAGCTCACGCTCAATATAACTTTTGAGACCATCCCAATCCACACTCCGATCGGAATTACAATACTGATCCCAACGATTACGCAAAGCTAGTTCAATCGCACTCTGGACCCATTTCTGCCATTTTTCAAGTTCAATAGTGGTCACCACACCCCGCAGATGCACCTCAGGAGCAGTCAGCAGTTGCCCGTCTAAACTAACCGTTGCAGCTACCGTCACCGCACCGTCTTCCGCTAGACGTTGGCGTTCCTCAAGCACATGAGCCTTAAGAATACCGGCCCGATCCATCAGTTCAATCCCAGACGGAACTTGACCATCGATCTGAATCGAATCTTCTGTCAACTCCACAATGTCGCCATTGTTGATAATCACCATATTGTCTGCTGGGATCCCCATACTTTGAGCCGTTTGTGAATGCTTAATCAGCATTCGATGCTCTCCATGAACCGGCAAGAAGAATTTAGGACGCGTTAAATTCAACATCAATTTCTGATCTTCTTGACAGCCATGACCCGAGACATGAATGCCATGATGGCGACCATAAATGACGTTGGCCCCTTGCATCATCAGTTGATCGATGGTGTTCACCACAGAAATTGTATTGCCAGGGATAGGATTGGCAGAGAACACAACCGTATCTCCAGACCGAATTTGAATTTGACGGTGTTCTTTCCGAGCAATCCGCGACAAGGCTGCCATAGACTCGCCTTGGGACCCTGTCGTTAGGATCAAAATCTTATGATCGGGTAAATTGCGAATCGCCTTCAAAGGCTCAAACAAACTATCGGGACATTTGATATATCCCAGATTGCGAGCATGGGCAATCACATTCAACATGGAGCGGCCCACGACGGAAACCGTGCGACCTTGTTTCTGGGCAATATCCAAGATCATATTGAGGCGATGCACTGACGACGCAAAGGTCGTCACCAATAAACGCCCCTTAGCTAAGGAAAAGACCCGTTCCAAATTGGGGTATACCGACCGTTCAGATGGGGTAAAACCCGGAACTTCAGAATTCGTCGAATCACTGATCAGACACAGTACTCCACGTTCACCATGCTCTGCCAACCGCTGCAAATCAAAATTTTCGCCATCCACAGGCGTGTGATCGATTTTGAAGTCTCCTGTGAAAATCACCACACCAATCGGGGTATGAATCGCCACTGTAAAACTATCGGCCATAGAATGGGTATTGCGAATAAATTCCACAAAAAAGTGGGTGCCCAAACGAACAATATCTCTGGGGG
This sequence comes from uncultured Acaryochloris sp., assembly GCA_937941595.1. Taxonomy (GTDB): domain Bacteria; phylum Cyanobacteriota; class Cyanobacteriia; order Thermosynechococcales; family Thermosynechococcaceae; genus Acaryochloris. Next base: position 2,943 of record CALDHF010000106.1, read on the forward strand.
CAACCGTTTTGAGCTGCGTCTTCCCAGCTACACCTGCTTCCTCCAACTTTCTTTGCAGTAAGGCCATGGCTAACCGTGGCCCATGAATCACAGGAATATCAATCTGTTTGAGATGGAAAGCTATACCCCCAATATGATCTTCATGACCGTGGGTGACAATCATCCCTTGGATTTTGTGGCGATTTTCGCGTAGATACGTCATATCTGGCAATACAATATTGACGCCATGCATCCCATCAGTGGGGAAGGCCAGTCCTGCATCTACGAGAATAATTTCGTCTTCATATTCGAACACGCAGGTATTTTTACCAATTTCATGGAGCCCACCTAAAGGAATAACTTTAAGGGCTGATTTCGCTTCGGTTTCCGTCATATGTTTCCTTGATATAAAGTCTATGGACATGAAGATGGCAGAGCGGAGAACGCAGGATCTGCACACAGTTAATATTGATTTTTTAAGATCGCTAGCAAGAACAGCACAGCGATAGCTTTACAGCAAAGCTAGATCCGTTAAGGTGTCTTTCAAGAGGTGGTTTAACGCTTCAGACGCTGGAGGAAGAGGCAGCCTTGTAGAACCCACTGGCCACCCTTGTAAACGCAGCGCCGTTTTGATAGGGATGGGGTTGGTAGTTGTAAATAAAGCTTTAAACAAAGGCAATAGCTGTAAATGAACTGCTGTGGCGTCTTGAGGCTGTCCAGAGATAAACGCTGCAATCATCTTTTGGAGTGACTCCCCCACCAGATGACTGGCCACACTCACAACGCCTGACGCCCCAACGGATAAGTACGGCAGGGTCAGAGAATCATCCCCTGAGTAGATCGCAAAATTCGGCGAGGTTAACCGACGAATATGACTGATTTGATCGAGATCGCCACTGGCATCCTTGATGGCGACGATATTCTCGATCTCTGCTAAACGCGCCACCGTTTCTGCTTGCAGATTTTGCCCTGTACGACCCGGAACGTTGTACAACATCAAGGGGAAATCGGGGACAGCAGCAGCAATACTCTGAAAATGCGCAAACAAGCCCTCCTGGGGTGGCTTATTGTAGTAAGGAACCACGAGTAAGGCACCATCTAAGCCTAACTGGGCAGCTTGCTGAGTCGCTTCAATCGCTTCACGGGTTGAATTAGACCCCGTGCCTGCCATCACCTTAGCTTTATGACCAACGGCTTTGTGGACCACTTGAAAGAGCTCATACTCTTCTGACCATGAGAGGGTGGGAGACTCCCCCGTTGTTCCACAAACCACGAGGGTATCTGTGCCATGGTCAGCCAAGTGCAACGCTAATTTTTCCGTTGCCGGATAATTCATCTCACCCGCTTCTGTAAAAGGGGTGACCATTGCCGTTAGAACTTGCCCAAATATTGTCACTGGTGGATTCCTAGATGAGGATTATGCTTGAACTCGCTCATGAGTTAATCAACCTGGTATACCCGTTCATAATTTATTAATTGCTCTGGGGGAAGGACTAAATGCTATTGATCTTGAATCCTGTTGATCTTAAGTAAAGACTCATAGCCCCATGTTGAAGGAAAAGGGCTGAGTAGCCAATGAGACAGAAACCTAACGACAATCTGCTCTCTATCCTGTTTTAACACTGTTATCCCTGAGAAAGGCTGAACTCACGAGATAGCATTGCCGCCATTTGTCCACTATATTGCTTAGGTTGCCACAGCTGCTACTGATCGCAACATTTGACGTTTTATCAAGAGCTCTGCAATTTGTACGGCATTCAAGGCTGCTCCTTTGCGAATTTGATCACCACTTAACCACAGCTCCAAACCACAGGGATGAGAAAGATCCTGACGAATCCGACCAACCAGTACATCGTCACAACCACTGGCGTCTATCGGCATCGGGAAGTAATTGGCTTGCCAATCTTCTACGAGCTTGACGCCGGGAGCATTCTTGAGAATCGACCGAGCCTCTTCCACAGAGAATGGCTGAGCAAATTCAAGGTTGATCGCTTCTGAGTGGGCTCTCAAGACAGGGACACGCACGCAGGTGACTGATACCCGTAGATCGGGAGCATGGAAAATTTTGCGGGTTTCCTGAACCATTTTCATTTCTTCTTCACAATATCCTTGCGCATTTAATCCCGAATTATGAGGGAATAAATTAAAGGCGAGAGGATAAGGAAAAATATCCGTGGGTGGGGGAGTACCATCTAAGATGGCTTGTGCTTGCAGTTTGACTTCTGCCATGGCTCGCGCCCCAGCGCCACTGGCCGACTGATAGGTGGACGCGATCAGACGCTGTACCGGCTGAACTTGATGGAGTGGCCAAACTGCTAAATTCATCAAAATGGTCGTGCAGTTGGGATTAGCAATAATGCCGTTGTGAGTTGCGATCGCATCAGGATTCACTTCCGGCACAATCAACGGCACTTGAGGATCCATCCGAAACGCACTAGAGTTATCCACCACCACTGCGCCCGCAGCAACCGCTGTAGAAGCCCAAGCCTTAGAAACACTTCCCCCTGCTGATGCCAACACCAAATCAACGTCTTGCAGAGCCGATTCGCTAACTTCGGCCACTTCTATAGTCTGCCCCTTAAACTTGAGGGTTTGTCCCGCAGAACGAGGCGATGCTAGCAACTTCAGAGACGATATGGGAAAATTTCGCTCTTCTAACAGGTCTATGAGTTCGGCACCAACGGCTCCTGTTGCACCTAGAATGGCAACTCTGTATGCTTGACCCAAATTTTATTCCTCCACGGCACGCCACAAACAAAGAACTGTATACAAGTAATAATAATTTTTTGGTCGAATTTAATATAAAGCTTGATTATTTAGACAAGGCTCAATCTTCAATTCAATCTTGAAGGAAGAAGACTCACTAAGCCATAAAAGCGGAACAAGAAACGAATGCTGCTACGATAATCAATTCAGTGGTTAAACAGCACCTTCTTTTATAGTGTAGGTCATCAGACAGACGCCCTTAGAAAATCTGATGGTTCTGTTTATCCCTACTTCAGGTCAGCCAATTCTAACAGAAAAGTTTGATGTTCTCTCTTAGCCATTCATGAACTGCTGCCAAAATTCGCTAACCTAGAGTTTAGCTACACTGAACAACTTGAATTAGAATATCTCTACCAATGCAGGAGAGTGCAAAGGATCGAGAGTCTAGATACTAGTAAGTTACATTCATTTAGGTCCGCTGGGAGAGGGAAACGATTTGTCTAAAACAAAAGAACTGATTAAAGTACAGCAGGAAAAGCTTCCTGGCAGTCAGGTCAGTCTGGAAATAGAAATTTCTCCTGAACAATCGCATCAAGCTTACGAGCAAGTCATCAGTAAGTTTATGCGGTCTGCGAATATTCCTGGTTTTCGGAAAGGCAAGGTGCCGCGACAAGTCATCCTGCAACGTTTTGGAGCCGATCAATTAAAAGCCTCTGCCTTAGAAGATTTAGTTCAAAAAACCTTCGAAGCAGCCGTCAAGCAAGAAGAGATTCAAGCCTTAGGGAATGTCCAGTTTCAGTCTTCCTTCGATGACTTAGCCGCACAATTTGAACCCAATCAAGCCATCGTTTTCAAGGTCAGCGTCGATGTCCCTCCTGACGTCAACCTCAAGCAGTATAAGGATTTTGCTGTCACTGCTGAGAAAGTAGACTATGACGCCGCCAAAGTGGAAGAAGTTCTAGAAGAACATCGCTCCGCCAACGCCACCCTAGTGCCCGTTGAAGATCGAGCTGCCGCTGCTGGCGATGTCACTCTCGTCGATTTTGATAGCCGCTTTTTGCCCCCTGAGGATGGTTCAGCCCCATCAGATGCAGCCAATGAGCCAGAAGGAGAATCTGTTAAAGATTTTCAGCTAGAACTCGTCAAAGGGAAATTCATTGATGATCTAATTGATGGCATCATCGGCATGCAGATCGATGAGACCAAAGAGATTCCTGTGACCCTGCCTCAAGAGTACTTTCAAGACGAGTTGGCCGGTCGGTCTGCCGTGTTCACCGTCCATCTAACAGAGATTAAAACCAAGGAGTTACCCCCTCTGGATGACGATTTTGCTCAAGATGTCAGCGAATTTTCGACATTAGCAGAGCTGCGTCAATTTTTAGAGAAACAATACCAGCAAGAGGCACAAGACAGCACTGATGCCAACGTCGAAGCAGCCTTGATGGAAGTTTTAATCGAAGAGTTGGAGGTAGATCTGCCTGAAAGCATGATTGATGACGAACTGAATGTCATGGTCAGGGAAACCCTCAGTCGTCTCCAGTCTAATGGTTTGGACATCAATAAACTCGTCACCAAAGAGATGCTCTCCGAGATGAAAGAGCGGATGCGCTCCGACGCCATTCCGCGTCTAAAGAGGACTCTAGCCTTGGCAGAAGTTGCGAAAGCCGAATCCATGAAAGTGGAACCTGACGCCCTAGAAGAGCGCTGTCAAGAAATTCTCAAAGATCTACAGGGGCAGGATATTGATCGAGATCGCTTGGAAGCAGTGGTTGAAGATGAGCTATTGCACAAACAAGTTATGGCATGGATCACTGAACATTCTCAGGTTGAGCTAGTCGAGCCAAAGCCAGACAAAGAAGACGACACTAGTAGTGAAGCAGGTGACGAAGAAACCTCTACTTCAGCCAAAAAGTCTTCGTCCAGCAGCAAGTCAGGTGCAAAAACCAAGGCAAAAGCTAAAAAAGACGATACCAAGACGGCAAAAGCTAAAGCCGGTGAGGTCGATGGGGCCGACCCTAAAGCTAAGAAGGAAACCAAAAGCACTACCAAGTCTGCTAGCAAAGCAGCCAAAACAACGAAGACGTCCAAACCAACAACGACGAAATCAAAGAAGACAACGGCCAAGCCTAAATCAGAAGATACATCATCTGACTCAGACTGATGCTGAAAATTGATATTTTCAAGGCTTTCTGATGATGCGGGCAGCTTTTACTCAAGGAGTTAAGGCATAATAAGACTACAGAGTTTGTTGTTGGTATTGAGTCACAAATTACATCTGTTTCTTCTGCAATACGCTGCCCACCGATACTTTATACTTCAAGGTCTATGCGCTTTTCTCACTCTTCTGATAGCTTCTATTCTGGTCTAAATGCTGGTGAGCATAGTCCTACCTACATGCCACCCCGCAACATTGTGCCTATGGTTGTAGAACAATCAGGGCGAGGAGACCGAGCCTTTGATATCTACTCACGCTTATTACGCGAGCGGATTGTGTTCTTAGGGGGCGGTGGCTCTGGCAGTGGCGGCGGCATTGATGATGCAGTTGCCGATGCCATTGTTGCTCAGCTCTTGTTTTTAGAATCAGAGAATCCGGAACAAGATATTTACCTTTACATTAATTCACCAGGCGGCTCAATCACTGCGGGGATGGCTATTTACGATACTATCCAGCACATTCGTCCCGATGTCTGTACCATATGCTTTGGCTTAGCAGCTAGTATGGGTGCGTTCCTCCTGAGTGCAGGTACTGCAGGTAAACGGATGGCCTTACCCAATTCTCGAATTATGATCCACCAGCCCTTGGGCGGTGCTCAAGGTCAAGCAGTGGATATCGAGATTAGGGCCAAGGAAATCTTATATCTCAAAAACAATCTCAATCACCTAATGGCACACCATACTGGTCAGCCTTTTGAGCGCATCGAAGCGGATACAGAAAGAGATTTCTTTATGTCAGCAGAAGAAGCTCAAAAATATGGTTTGATTGATCAAGTCCTCACTAGACAAAATCTTCCCAATCACTCCGAAGCCGTCAGTGAAGTCCATTAAGAGAAAGCCATGTCTAAATATGACTCCCATCTCAAATGTTCCTTTTGTGGTAAATCCCAAGAACAAGTTCGCAAGCTAATCGCTGGACCGGGAGTTTATATCTGCGACGAATGCGTTGATCTATGCAATGAAATTCTGGATGAAGAGTTGTTTGACACTGCTAGCAGCATGCCAGCTGCAAGTAGAGCACCAGTTTCGGAGCGCAAGCGAACTCATGCAGCATCTTTGTCCCTGAATCAAATTCCCAAGCCTCGGGATATTAAGTCCTATTTAGATGAGCATGTCATCGGACAAGACGAAGCCAAGAAAGTCTTGTCCGTTGCTGTTTATAACCATTACAAGCGGCTGAGTTCTATGCAAGCCTCCAAAGAGGCTGAGGCAGATGATGCCATCGAACTGCAAAAATCCAATATTCTGTTGATTGGTCCCACAGGATGTGGCAAAACATTGCTGGCCCAGACCCTAGCCCAAATGCTTGACGTTCCGTTTGCAGTGGCTGATGCCACCACCCTCACAGAAGCTGGCTATGTGGGCGAAGACGTTGAAAATATTTTATTGCGCTTACTCCAAGTCGCAGACCTAGATGTGGATGAGGCCCAAAGAGGCATTATCTACATTGATGAAATCGATAAAGTCGCCCGTAAAAGCGAAAATCCTTCCATCACCCGTGATGTTTCCGGCGAAGGGGTTCAGCAAGCCCTGCTAAAAATGCTAGAAGGCACCGTTGCCAATGTGCCCCCCCAAGGAGGACGCAAGCATCCCTATCAAGATTGCATTCAGATTGATACCACCAATATCTTATTTATCTGTGGGGGTGCCTTTGTCGGTCTTGATAAGATTATTGAGCAGCGCACGGGCAAAAAAGCCATGGGGTTCATTCAAGATGGAGAACCAAGGGCGAAAGAGCAGCGGACTGCGGATATGCTCAGGGACTTAGAAGCGGAAGATCTGGTGAAATTCGGGATGATTCCTGAGTTTACGGGTCGAATTCCGGTTATATCCGTTATTGAAGCCCTAGATGAGGATGTTCTCTGTCAAATTTTGACCGAGCCTCGGAATGCCTTGGTGAAGCAATACCAAAAGCTGCTGCGCATGGATCAGGTGGAGTTAGCGTTTCAACCCGATGCCATTCGTGCCATCGCCCAGGAAGCATACCGACGCAAAACTGGGGCACGGGCTCTGCGGGCAATTGTTGAGGAAATCATGCTGGATGTCATGTATGAGCTACCCTCGCAATCTCGTAAAGAATTGACACAGTGTTCGATTACCCGGTCCATGGTTGAGCAGCGGTCAACAGCAGAGTTGTTGGTGCATCCTTCAGCCATTTCTACACCAGAATCCGCATAGGTTTAACTCGGGTCTCTCCATGCCCCATATTCAGATTCGAGGTCATGATCACTACTATGAATGGGTGAGTGGAGCGCCTCGGCAACCGGATTCCTGCAAACCCGTAATGGTTTTTTTGCATGGCTGGGGCGGATCTGATCGATATTGGTACCCAATTGCTGAAGCTTTAACGGTGGAGTTTGACTGCTTACTCTATGACTTACGAGGGTTTGGGCGATCTCAAGATCCTCTAAACCGATCGGCTGATGTCGGGAGATATCAAGTTCAATCCTATGTCGAAGACTTGGCCAGCCTGTTAGATGCATTGGACCTGCCGCAGGTTTATCTACAGGCCCATTCCATGGGCGCGACCATTGCCACGCTGTTTCTGAACCAATACGGACACCGCGTGCAGAAAGCAATTCTCACCTGTAGTGGAGTGTTCACATATGATGAGCAGGCCTTTCGGCAATTTCATCGAGTGGGGGAGTGGGTGGTGCGGTTGAGACCCCGCTGGCTGGCTCAAATACCCGGGATGGATCGCCTATTTATGTCCCGCTTTCTACATCGTGGAATTGCCGGAGAACAACGTCGGGCTTTTGTCGAAGACTATGTGACCGCCGATGCCACGGCTGCGTTGGGGACCCTACTATCGGCGGTAAGCGAAACAGTGGCAAACCAGATGTCTCAGGAGTTTGCCCAACTCACAACTCCCACCCTGATCATTTCGGGCGAACAGGATCAAATTGTCTCGGCTCAATCCGGTCAGGAAGCGGCGGCTCTCAATCCCAAGATTGAGTATGTGGTGATCGCCAATACGGGCCATTTCCCAATGCTGGAAGATACATCCACTTACCTCAATAAAGTCCACCAATTTTTGACTGCTGTGCCTTGTTGAGATGGTAGACTGCGCCCCCGATTTTCAGATTCAGCCCTTGGGCATCAATCTTGTCCATCGGATTGCCGCGGGTGAAGTCATTGACTCCATGGGGGCTGCTGTCCGGGAGTTGTTGGATAATGCCTTAGATGCTGGCGCGAATCGAATCACTGTCTCTTTATGGCCCCAGAACTGGCGGCTCCAGGTGGTGGACAATGGCCAGGGCCTCCAGCGTCTGGATTTAGAACAAGCTGCAACTCCCCATACCACCAGCAAACTGCGGCGGGAAGAGGATTTATGGCAAATTAGCACCCTGGGCTTTCGGGGAGAAGCCCTCCATAGTCTGGCCCAAATGGGCAACTTAGAGATTTGTAGCCGTCCTCCGGGAGCCGCCCAAGGATATCGGGTGATCTATGACCACCAGGGGCGAGTCATAGAGTGTGAAACCGTTGCGATCGCAACCGGTACTGTTGTCACCGTATCCCATCTTTTCGACAACTGGCCCACCCGCAAACAGGCTCTGCCCGACCCCACTCGCCAAATGCGGGCCGTACAAACCATCATCCATAACCATGCCCTCTGCCATCCCCACACCACCTGGCAGGTCCAGCAAAACAATCGGCCCTGGTTTAGTATTGCTCCAGCCCCAAAAGCCCAGGATATTGTGCCCCAATTGCTGGCAACGCTACAAGCGGGCGATCTGTGCCACCATCACTTGAACATCCCTGAGTTAGCAGGCCAGAATGCCATCGATGTCGTCCTGGGGTTACCCGATCGGTGTCACCGCCACCGTCCCGACTGGGTCAAAGTTGCCGTCAATGGTCGCTGTGTGCAGGTAAATGGGGAGGATACTGGCAGCACCCATCCCTTGGAGAAAACCATCTTAGCCGCCTTTCGCCAAACCTTACCCCGCCATCGGCATCCCATTTGCTTTATCCATCTACGCGCCGATCCCCAACAGGTAGACTGGCATCGGCATCCCGCCAAAACTGAAATTTATCTGCAAAACTTAGAGCAATGGCGACCAGCGATCACCACGGCCATTCAGGAAGCCCTACGCATTCCTGCCGATGCTCGAGATGCTGGCCATACCCAAAAGATTCAGCAATTTATGAAAGTCGCTGAAGCCAAAGGCGTCTATCATTTACAGCAACCCTCTTTACTGACGTCATCTTCAGAGACACAACCAGCCCCAGGGTCTGGTTTTAACATTCTTCAAGCCATTGCCCAACTGCACCAAACCTACATCGTAGCCGAGCATCCATCGGGGGTCTGGCTGATCGAGCAACATATTGCCCATGAGCGGGTTTTATACGAACAGCTAGGGCAAGATTGGCAGTTTATGCCCCTGACGCCTCCCCTGATGCTACGGGATTTGACCGAGCGACAGGTGGAACAACTCACAGATATTGGCATCGATATTGATGCCTTTGGCCACCAACTCTGGGCCATTCGGTCCGCCCCCAAATTACTGACGGAACGGCCTGATTGTGAAGCTGCCCTGATTGAACTCAGTCAATGTGAGAGTATTGAGGCAGCCTTAGCCGCAACGGCCTGCCGTAGCGCCATTCGCAATGGTACTGCCCTGAATCTGTTAGAGATGCAAACCCTATTGGACAAATGGCAACAAACCCGCCATCCCCGCACCTGTCCCCATGGTCGGCCGATTTATTTATCGATGGAGGAAGCAGATTTATCTCGGTTTTTCCGACGGCACTGGGTGATTGGCAAAAGTCATGGAATTTAGAGATCGATGGTTAAGATCAGCAAACAAGGATTCATTCTAGGGTTAGGCCCGTTAGCGTTTGCGATCGCATTTGGTTTCAGCTACCTCTCTGAACGAGATTCTCGACGCGCCTCGATCACAGGATTTGTGGCCCTATCCGCCACCTATGCCACCGGATTAGTGGCCACCGATCAGGGCAACCGCCAACCTCCCCTGACACCTGTAGCCTCCCTGCCCCCCCCATCGCCAGCGCTTCCCCCTGAGGAACCATCAGCCGGAGAAGTTGCCGTCTTTTGGGATTATGAGAACGTCAAAATTGCGGCTCAGGGCATTCAGGCTCCCCTGGCAGAATCTTTGGTGGACTATTCCCAATCCCAAGGCCATACTCGCCTGAAGATCGTCTATTCCAACTGGCGACGGGAAAAAGAACCTTTAGTCCAAGCCCTCTATAGCCTAGGGTTTGAACCCATCCATGTCTCAACCGGTAAAGAAAATGCTGTTGATGTCAAACTCACCGTCGATTGTCTGAATACAGCTTATCAATATCCCCAAGTTCAGCAATTTATTATCGTTACGGGAGATCGCGACTTTGTGCCCTTAGTCAATGCTCTCAAAACCCTAGAAAAACGGGTGATCATCATCGGTCGGGCGGAAGTAGCCAGCAACCAGCTTTTGCTCAGTGCCGATGAATTTATTGATTTAGAGAAGCTCGATACTAGAGACAAAGAAGAAACCCCAGCCAACCGCCCACTTATTTCCCAGAATATCAGCTACAACGACGCTGTCACCTGCCTCCTAGAAGCCATCAATCTGGCCCGCAACCAAGGCAAAAGCACCCGCTTTGGAGCCGTCGACCGCCTGATGCGGGCCAATATTAACTATGCCTACCAAGGTGTTGCCTCGATCCTGCGATCGGAAGATCGTCCCTTTGCCAACTTCAGTGCATTTGTCGATGCCGCCGCCGCCGAGAGCAAAGTCCAAATTAGAACCTTAGCAGGCTTTAAAGAACTCTTTTTACCGGACGAAGATCCAGAAACAGAATCTGAGTTTAGTTCTCAAGATTCTGGCCCTATGACCCGTGAACAATGGCAAATTATCTTGGATCAAGTCAAACTTGCCTTTCAAGAAACCGATCCAGACCATAACTCCTACGGTCGATTTATGTCTTTATTCTTTTACGTGCGTCTGGCCAAGAAAGACGGTCGTCTGGTCCATAGCAATGAAATGCTCAAACAGTCTCTGAGCCAGTTGGTTGATCGAGGCATTCTTCTTGAGCAAACCAACCGCAGTTTCCGAATGATGGCCGACTGGGACCAGAAAGTGGATGAGGTCTTGGATCTGCTCATGGGAGCTGAGGCAGCCTAATGGTCCTGCCCCATAGTCACACTACTCCGGCTGAGGCTATTCATAGGTGAGGGAACAGGGCAGCGCAATCCCGAATCCCTGCACATAGTCAATTCCCATGGCTTGAAGTTTCCGGCGGGTCGCCAGATCGCCAACAGATTCAGCAATGGTTTGCAGACCCATCACATGGCCAATATGAATAATGGACTCCACAATGGCATGGGTTGCCGGATCATCCGCCATATCTTCAATAAAATGACCGTCTATCTTCAGGTAATCCACCGGTAGGGTTTTCAAATACGCAAATGAGGACAAGCCACTACCAAAATCATCTAGGGCAAATCGACAACCTAACTGTTTCAGGTCTTGGATAAATGTAATAGCTTGATTGAGATTAGAAATAGCCGCCGTTTCTGTAATTTCAAAGCAAATTTGCCGAGCAGCATGAGGATAGTGCTGAAACTGCTCTTGCAAGAATTGCAGAAACTGCTCGTCCCCAATGCTGGCCCCCGACAGATTAATCATGTAGGGAGACGGTTGGTCTGCCCCCTGTTGAGAGATTTGGGGGGGATTGAAGTGATCTGCCAAAAATTGACGAATGACCCATCGATCAATCTCGGGCATGAGATTATAGCGTTCAGCAGCGGGTAGAAACGTACCAGCACTGACGACTTGATTCTGTTCATCGACCATCCGTAGGAGGACTTCACAACATTGCCGGAGGCCACCATGGTCTTGGGCGGCAGGGACAATCGCTTGTCCGTATAACCGAAAGCGATTGTCTTCTAAGGCTTGTTTAATCCGACGACTCCAGCGCTGGGTTCCTCGCTGCTGCACCAGCTCCAAGTCATCTAATTGGTAAATATGGGTGCGATTGGGACCTCGGGCTTTGGCGGCATAGCAGGCCGCATCCGCCGCACTTAGGAGGCTGGTGAGATTCTGACTATCGTAGTCAATGGAGACCAACCCCATACTCACCCCAATACTGAAGGTTTGTTGATGCCAGTTAAACCGAAAAGCCTGCAAACGCTGACGGAGCTGTTCAACAATCACTTGCGCCTGTTCAAGGGAGCATTGGCGCAAGAGTAAGCTAAACTCATCTCCCCCCAAGCGAGCAACGATATCGGTGTTCCGAATTGTCTGTTGCAGGAGCTGAGCCGCCTGCTGCAGGAGTTGATCTCCTGCAGCATGTCCACAGGTATCATTGACGATTTTGAACTGGTCAAGATTGAGATGACACAGGACATGGTGCTGTTGGTCCTGATGGGCAGACTGCAAGGCTTGCTGGAGGAGTTGTTCAAACTGGTGGCGATTGACCAACCCTGTGAGGGGATCATGGTTCGCTTGCCAAGACATTTGCTGAGTCAGTTGGCGAGATTGGCTCACATCCCGAAAGACCATGACGATCCCTAGGATCTGATCGGTGCGATCGCGCAGGGGGACTGCCGAATGTTCAATGGTGCATTCATGGCCATTACGGGCCATTAACAGAGCGGGTTGCTCAGCAGTTGCCATTTGGCCTGTGGCTAAAACCGTGGCAATCAGGTTAATATCCGTCGGATGCGGGCCTTCAGTCACGACCCTAAAAACCTCATGAATAGGACGACCTTGAGCTTGAGAGGCCAACCAGCCTGTCAACTGCTCCGCCACACCATTCAGATGACGGATATGGCCTTGGACATCCGTCGTAATCACCGCATCCCCAATCGATTGCAAGGTGACTTGGGCCAGCTCTTTCTCATGAAACAGTTCTTGTTCAATGGACTTGCGTTCAGTGATGTTCTGAGCCACCCAAATGACTGATGTATCAGAGAGGGGCGTGATGCTGGCCACAAACCAATTCCAAGAGTCGGCCGCTGGCAGCCGATATTCAAAGGTAACCGTCTCGTGAGCCATAAGAGCCTGACGAATATGCCCATGAAACCCTTGGGCCTGTTCGTTCTCTAGGAACAAGATATCTGCTGTTTGATGGATCAAGTCCACCATTTCTGACGACACTAAAGAGGGTGGAATCGCATTAATTTGCTGGGATTGGACATCAAACACAAACACGATGTCCTTCATGCCATCAAAAACGGCTCGAATTTGAGCCTCACTAGACCGCACTTGATCCTCTAAGGTTTTGCGATCGGTAATATCGACACCAGAACTGATGTAGCCGCTCAACTCACCCTGGGGCGAATATCGGGGCACTCCCATTTCTAGTAGCCACCGATAGACGCCATCATGGCGCTGGAGTCGATATTCCAGACAAACAGCCTCCCGGGCATCGAAGGCAGTTCTATACTTGCGTAGCAGGATCGGTAAATCTTCTGGATGCACCCTTTGGGTCCACCCCTCACCCCTTTCATGCTCTAAAGGTTGTCCGGTAAACTGCAGCCAGCCTTGATTCAAAAAGCTACAGTGCTGATCCAGGTCCAACAGCCGTAACAACACCGGTGCATGATCGGCCATCAGCCGGAATTGATGTTCATTATCTGGGCATGCTGGCTCGCTAATATGCCGTTGTGTCATCAGGATATAGGGTTCATGACGGGCTGGATCAGTGATCACATCGCCCGCACAATCCACTACCATCCGGGTGCCGTCCTGGCGGACAAATTCCATCTTTTGACGATGGTGGCCTTGATCTAAGAGTTGGGCCAGATAAGAGTCGAATTCTGCCTGACTAGTAGCACTCAAAAAGTCTTTGATCGGGTGCCCTAAAAAGTCTGAGGCGGTGAAGCCTGACTGCTCCAATGCCCCTTGATTAACTTTACGAGCCATGCCCTGTAAATCCAGTACAAATAAGGCATCAGGCAAAGCATTAAACAGGGTCCGAAAGCGTTGCTCACTGGCTCGGAATGCGGAGGTTCCTAGAGCTACCCTCGCCTCTAGTTCTCGATTGAGATATTGAACTTCTAGCTCTGCCTGCTTGCGATCGCAAATATCCTGCCAGATCACCACAAAATAATCCGGCGCTCCCTCTCCGGAGGTGACCAAGGATATCGTCATATCAGCCCATACCAATTGACCTTGGCCATGATGATATCGCTGCTCTAGCTGGAGGGAGGCTTGCTGTTTTTGCAACAGCGTTTGTCGCCAGTGTCTTCCAAGGTCACCCATCTGGACAACCTCATCCAGAGAGCACTGACGCAGTTGCGTTGGCGACCGGCCGAGCAGGGTGCAGCAGCACGGGTTGACCCACAAAAATTGCCCCTGCAAGTTAAGATGGGCAATCCCCACGACAGCTTGCTCAAACATCGCCCGTAGTGCTTCTGGATTAGCCTCTAGAGCTGTCGCGTCAGCCTT
>CALDHF010000107.1 GCA_937941595.1 uncultured Acaryochloris sp.
CCCCATCCATATCAAAGATCAGGGCTTGTACTGCTGGATCAGCATGAGGGTATTTGAGAGTTGTCTTTCCATGGTTGTATCCATTGCTGAGGTCACCCTTGAGACCATGAGTTTTTACAAAGTTTGGGGCTTGTTCTCATACCAACCGAAAAGTATTGAGGTCTGTCTGATATTTCAACCGTTCGACTGAACTTGTAGAGATCCCCATTCAAACTAGCGCTTTTGATAGCAACCAATATTGGAGATGACTGCTGGACGGCGTATCCGTGTGAATTTGCTGAAAGCCAAGGTGTTCGTAGAGCCCCACATTTCTGGGATTCTCAGTTCGCAAGAGACAAGTGGAGTGGCCACTGCTTCGCATAGAGTCTAGTGCTGATTGAATCAACTGCTTGCCACAGCCCTGGCCAGCATGGCTTGGATGCACACCGACGACCCAGAGATAGGCGAAGCTAGCGGGAGCTTTCGTTTGTAGGGCATGCTCACAAACTTTCTCATGCACCTGAAGCCGTTTGAAAGCCGATAAGCCCAGTGCCAATGGGATTGAGCGCAGAGAACTTTGCACAATTTGAGACAGGCGGAAGGGAAAATATTTCCCGGAGACCCAGAGGAGTGCACCGCCCCCGTCTGGTGAAACTTCAACCCCTCCGTAACGGAGACTAGCGCGAATCAGAGGCAGAAAGAATTGGGTTGATTGCTGTACTCGGGTGGCGGTATTTGGCAGTAGATAGGTCATAAAGGGGTCTTGAGCAAAGGAATGTCCCAGTGCTGCTGCAGCGGTCTTTTGCTGAACAGAGGTTAAGGCGTTACCAGCATAGTTATACATATTGCTCTCCAAAGCTTTTAAGTCCAAATCAAGGATCATCCGCTCACCAACAGTCTTAGGTATGTGAGTTGTGCAGAAGACGCTTGACTAATAAAACATGAGTATTGCTCGCTTTTTGAATAATACGAGCGATGCTCATGTTTTGTCAAGATGATGCTAAAAAATCTAATAAAGCTATGTTTAGAAGAGAGGTAAGACCAAAGTAAACGCTAGGTGTCATGAAGAGTTCTACTGGCATTCTGAATGTCTTGTCTATGGCCCAATGTGGTGATCAAGTAGCCAAAAACTGTCTCGATGAGATGTTCTGCATAAACACTCAAAGACATCAATATGATGAGATCCACTGTCTATCATGGAGCCAATGTCCAATTGCAGACACCTAACAGGGCTGCTATCAACTAGATCGGACTGGGCTAAAAAAATATTTCAACTATGGGCGGTTGAGATCTAAGACTTGCGAATAGAGATACATCTGTTTCTTCAACCAGTCACGAGGATCATCAGTGAGATTTATTTGCTGGTTTGGATAGCTTGTTGTCCATCCTGAGTTTATCTGTGGTGAAAACGGTGCATTTAAACATGCCTTATTCGTCTTCGGGCCAGTAACTTAACGCATAGGACTGCACTAATCTTTTGGTCTCGTCTAGTAACCGTTGTCGGCAATCTGGGGGTTGGCTCCGAGACAACCACAAAAATGTACCAATACTTTTAACGATGACCATCGCGATGACCTGATAGTGATCAGCGTCTAATCCGGGAGAACGTTGAGATAAAAAATGTGCTGTTGCATCAATGAGTTCTACATCAGCCGCTGCTTCAATCGCTGCCAGTTCTGGCACAGTTTCCTGCATCTGCATATAGATAGCCTGATAACCAGGATAATCTGCAAAGAATTGATCATTGGTATCAATCACCAGTGCCAAAACCTTTGATAAAGGAAGTGAGTCGACTGCGGGACCTATTGCCAATAATTGCTGGTTGAGCAGGGTTGTGTAGCGAGCTGCTAGGGCCTGAAGAATCGCGGCTTTATCAGGGAAAAACTGATAGAGAGAACCGATCGGGACCTCAGCTTTGGCTGCGATCGCATTTGTCGTTACCGCATTACAGCCCTCAGCAATAAACATTTCTTCCGCCACATCCAGAATCTTCATCACTCGCTCTCGACTACGAGCTTGCTTAGGCTGGCGGAGCATTCCAGGGATTGGTTCTATATTTTTGGCCATCTAGTTTTTCAGACTTCTAACTAGAAACACGAATATTACTCATATTTTACTTGACAGAACATGAGTGATGCTCATAAATTAAAAACATGAGCAGTACTCATAAAAATATCATAAACCATCACATCACTACTCAAGTCTGAGGGAGCCATGCTGACGATCAAGGAATTGCCAAAAGAGCTGCAGCAATGCATCACCCCCCGAGAATTGTCTACTGGGCAAATTCTCTTTCAACAAGGAGATCCTACAGAATTTATGTTCTGGGTGGAATCTGGACGATTGAAGTTAGTGAGCTTTACTGAAGAACAGATGATTACCTACTACACAGTAGGGGCGGGGGACAGCTTTGCTGAAACCGCAATTAATGCTGACACCTATAGTTGTACCGTCATTGCCGAACAGCCTTCTCGCGTCGTCGGCATTCCTAAATATAAATTCTTGGAGGCATTACACCAGTCCTCCAATTTATGTAAGCAATACGTGGGTCATCTCAGCCAACGGTTTGAAAGTGTGAAGCAGCTCCTCGAACTCAGAAGTATTCGCTCTGCTCGCAATCGCCTCTTGCATTACCTCACTCAGCAATGTCAACCGGGTCAATCGACCATCCCTCTGACTACC
>CALDHF010000108.1 GCA_937941595.1 uncultured Acaryochloris sp.
CAGGCTAAAATGGCTGAGTGAGCTGGAACACAAAGCTTTAAAGTCTAGTCTCGTAAACTAATAGAATGATGACTAGATTTGAGGGAATTGGGCCTAGTTCTGGGCATCTCTAAAGGCAATGATGGCGCTAATTCGAATACCTGGATATTGTTGCTGGCTCTGATGTGTGTGGGAGAGATCACAGGCTACGAACTCTGGACAGTCGGTTTAGTGTTTGGGCAAATATCATTCCTGTTCTTTGAATTGTTGATGGTTCTAAATTGTATTTTTTGAGGTTTCAGTAGGCTATATGTCTTTGTCTCGCAGAATATCGTTAGTTAAAAGTATTGCGATCGCATCGATCACGGGGATCTGCTTACAAGCTTTGCCCAGCCAGGCTGCGTTTAACCCCGGAGGAACAGTGGGTAAACCCGGAAATCGTCGAGGCTTAGCGACCCGAGGAGGAGGTTGTAAAGCCAGTGGCCAGCCAACCCTCACCACATTGGTCCCCAAGAATAATCTGGGGCTATCTGCGTCCGCCACCCCTACCTTCTATTGGTTTGTACCTGCAAATACCTATCAGTACGTCAACTTCACCCTCACGAAAGTGGATGCTGCGGATCAGCCCACCGACGTGATTTATTCTGTTCTATCTCGGATTTCGGGTCAGGGAGGATTGGCCAGTGTGACGATTCCTGAGCAAGCCACCACCCAGACCCTGGAGGCTGGCGCTAGCTATCGGTGGCAGGTGAGAATGCTCTGTTCTAATCAAGATCGGCGCGGGTTGTCGGCAACGGGTTGGGTCACCTATATGCCTCCTAGCCCTACTCTGGCCAATCAGCTTGCAGCTCAACCGAGTAACAAGTTTGATGTCTATGCTGAAGCGGGCTATTGGTACGATGCCGTCAAAGAGCTGGCCATCCTCAAACAGGCTTATCCTGGGAACTCCCAAGTTCAACAGGCCTGGAAATCTCTGATGGAATCTGAGCATGTGCAGTTAAATCAACTGGCAGCTCAGTAGGTTGGGGAAGGGGCTTGGAGTCTGGGCAGGTTGTTGTTTAGATGCCCAACCCTCTAATAGATTCTGTCGGTGGATGTTCGACGGTAAAGTGGTACTCCACAACTTGTTGTTGCTGGGGGGACAGCGCTAATGTCCAGGTGAGTTGGCCTAGCTCTCCTACCTCAATCCTGGGTTGGCTGTGGGTGAGACGGACCTTGAGACGCTCATCCCGACTGGTGGGCAGTTGTTCCGTTAGCTTTAACTGGGCGGGTTGCTCCAGGAAATTAGTAATCACCAAGCGATACGCAAAAGTGATCCGGCGTTGCCCACCCATCAGTTTCTTGTCTACCTGACGCTCGATCAGCTCCCGTTCAATGCCCAGTCCTTCATCAATGCCTAAGTCCGTTTGCAGGTCTTGGCCAGGGGCAATGTGCTTGAGATCAGTGGTGCCGACAAAGGTGCGATCGCGAAAAATACTGGCTTTACCTGGTAATAGGGTGACGCCATCGGTGGGATTGTGGACGGTGGCCTGAAGATAGGCAAAACTCACTTGACTGGGAATCGCCACAAATTGGCAGTCAACCGGATGATTGTGGTTGGCGAGGGTGACGGTATGGGGATTGCCGTCGCTGGGGATATCGCTGTTGCCGCCGACGTTGAAAGAGATGGTCCTGCCGCTTTTAGAGATATCTGTTGTTATGACTTCAGCTCTTTTCTTAGCGGTTGGTTTGGCAGAAGCTGGAGCCGATGATTTCAGATCCTCAACGGCCTCATAGGCAGCTCCTGCCATGGGCGCAGCTGATTTCCGCTTTTGTTGCGTTTCTATTGAGGGTAAATGAATGAACCACGGTTTTAGTTGGGGAGATAACGCCCCCAAACCAGGTTTGGCGGTGGATAGGGTTAATGCTACACCAGACCAAGCCTCTCCTGATGTTTGTTTCACTTCGGCAAGGTAAGAAAGGGCCAGCATGCCAGTGTCGGTATCGAACTGCAAATCATATTGAGGACGCCATTGAGCCTGGGTGACCCGATAGGTAATCTCTAGCTCAAAGCGACCTGCGGCTGCCGGGGCAATCTTGAGGGTGAGGTTGTAATGGTTGTGGGGACGCTGATTCTGTAATTGTTTGAGCTGGGTGTGTAAAATTTCGTTTTGCTGTTGGAGAGTTTGCTGTTGGCGCTCAATTCTGGTGATGGTTTTGGCATAGTCTTCATATTGCTCTCCCAGAAACTCGAATAGGGCTTGGGTGGCTGTGAGGGTCTGCTTTTTAACAATCTGCTTGGATAGGGTCGGGATAGACTGTTCGCTCAGGGCTTCAACGGCGTGTAATTTCAGTTTGACGGCTTCTAATTGGTCGGTATAGCGATGTTGTTGGTGTTCTAGCTTCGTGATCTGTGCTTCTAGATCAGCCACCTCTGGGGCTGAAGATTCTAGGGTGGTGACTGATTCTGTTTTAACCCCGAGTAATTTCAGATTTTGGGTGCCCGAGCCTGCCACTCTGATGGAATCGGTCTGCAGGGTCATGGGTAAATTGTGAATGACCAGTTCTCGTTCGCTCCCTTGTAGGTCAACGGTGCCTCTGCGAATAATGAGGGCCTGACTGCTATAGACCGTGACCGCAGAAATCTGGGTATCAAGAGACGTGGGCATGAGATTGTCACAAAGATGGAGTGCTATTTTTGAGGGGCGGATGGTTCTCCAGTGGTGGGATGCATCCTTGCAAGACACCTCACTGGCTACCCTAGCACTCAACTCGGTCATCCTATTCCCAATACCAGCATAAAGTCCTAGGATTGCAAGGGGAATTGGGGGTGTATCTAGGAGGTTGGTATGAGATTTATCATTTTTCCTTTGAGTGTATCTGTCGCTATGGGGGTGGGATTTTGTATGTCTCAATCCCAACTGTTGCCCCAATCCTCATCTCAACCGAGTCCACCCCCTGAAGTTGCGTATCAGACCCATAACTTGCCGGATGCGGTGGTTCACCTCGTTCAGATTCCCAAGCACAAACGATACTCCATCCGGCCTAGGCTGGCCCCCGGACTGATGACCGTCGATGAAGTAGTTCAGGGGCCAAACGCGGCTGATGCGGATGGCCCAGATGTGCAGACGATAGCCGCCATCAATGGTGGATATTTTGATCCTGTGAATCAGCAAACAACCTCCTATGTGCGGATTGGGAGCAAAGTCGAGGCGGACCCCCAAAAAAATTCAAGATTGCTAGAAAATCCTGATCTCAAGCCTTATCTGCCGAAGATTCTCAATCGATCTGAATTTCGCCAATACCAATGTGGTGCTGACGTGGAATATGCGATTACGACCTATCAAGCTCCAGTCCCAAATCAGTGTGAACTGGCCTATTCCATGGGAGCCGGACCCCAGTTACTGCCTCAATTGACCTCGCAAGCAGAAGGGTTTACGGATACAGTGGATGGCCAGGTGGTCCGGGATGCGATTGGCAGTCGTCAGCCCAATGCTAGAAGTGCCATCGGCATCACTCGTCGTGGCGATCTGGTGTGGGCAATGGTGGAGCAGAAGTCTGCAGATCAGCCCGGACTGTCTTTAGAGGCTCTGGCTGAGTTTTTGCAGCAGCAGGATGTGGAAACGGCCTTAAATCTAGATGGGGGAAGTTCGTCGTCGTTGATGTATCGAGGGAAGGTCCAGACTGGCAAAAGTCAAAATGGTCAGCCCCTCTTGCGACCTGTGAAGTCGGTCCTGATGTTGCAAGAGAATGCACCTAATTAAATTTCGATCTAATCCTTAAATATAGGTAGGAGGTGAGATAAATAGGTAGGAGTTTAGATAAACAGGTATGAGTTGCGATACTCTGGTTTCTCAACGGCTGGGATGATAAACCTTGATGTTGCCCTGAGCAATGAGGGGAAGGAGCATTTCCTCCATTCTCTGCGGGTCAGAGGTGGATGGGTCTGTAGGAGAAATCTGTGATTCTAATCGTGCGATCGCAATCTTCAACGCAGCCACAGTTTGGTGATTAGTGCAGTCTTGTAACTGAGTTCGGAGCTGTTCGATTTTATCTACAGTTAATAGAGCCATCGGTTAAGCCGGATACATAATTGTCCAAGAGTATTAAACCATGCTTGGCGATCTTCACTTTCCTCCTAACAAGAGCAGTACTCTCCTTTAGAACCACTGTCCGCTTCCTGAAGGGGAGCATCGATTAATGGCAATAGAGCTGTGAAATGATAGAAATCCCTTGCCAGGGGGAATCAGTCGGTTTCTAATAGAGAAGACGCTCTCACTGCGAGTCCTGGCGCTGGTTATTCTTGACGAGTCTCTGCCTGCTATCTCCGCGCTTGTTCAGCATCTAGGAACCATGACCGATTCAACCCCTGAGCCTCAAATTGTTAATATTCGAGATCGACAACAACAGTTGCTGCGGCAGCGCAGGCAAAAATTTAGACGAGGAGCTGGGCGCACCCTGGTTATCTTGGGTTTGACCGTGGGTTTAGGCTGGGCGGTGTGTCAGCCCAAGTGGCAGATTCGACAGTCCAGTCAAATCACCTTGACGGGCAACCAACAGATCGATACTCAGACCCTCGAGCACTTGATGGTGCTTCAATTCCCGACATCTTTAATTCGGTTTCAGCCCCAAACCCTAGTGTCCAAGCTGAAGGCCAATGCTCATATCAGCCAAGTAGTTGTGACTCGCAAACTGTTTCCCCCCAGAGTCAACGTTGTGGTTCGGGAATTGCCGCCAGTGGCCATGACGGAATGTGAGGGCTGTACCTTAGTCCTCGATCCAGGGACTAAGGACTCCTTGACCCTAGGTCCTGCTAACGTCTGGTTATTGGATCGGCGGGGGGTAGTGCTGCCGGCAGATAGTTATCCGCAGCTAGAGAAAGCTCACCAACTCCCCAATCTGACCCTCAAGTCTTATCTACAACCTGAAACTCAAGCCAATCTCCAGCAATCTTCTCAAACCTCGGCAGCCAAATGGGTCTCTGTTGATCGGCAAAAACAAGCTCAATGGCAGCAGATGTATGCAGCCATTGAGGTTAGCCCCGTTCAGGTTAAACATCTCAATTGGGAAGATCCTACTCAACTCATGTTGCAAACCAAACTCGGACAAATTCGCATGGGTCCTTATGGTCCAAACTTTACTCGGCAGTTACAAGCCTTGGATGAAATGCGAACGTTGCCCAAATCTGTAGATTCCCAGCAAATTGTTTATATTGATGTGGAGAATCCAGAAAATCCTGTTTTAGAATTACGCAATCAATCTCAACCAAAGTCTAGTCCTTAACCTACATAAAAACTACTATTTTTATTCTTTGGTGAGAAATAAGTTTTTCTGAGGCAGATTCAGTGGATTTACAGCTAATATCGCTCAATTGGTTTTTGGGAGAACTTGTCCTATAGTTGAGTAACAAAGATTGCCCACTCCGTATTTTGCTGTTCATAATTAGTCAAAATGGCGCCTGCAGATCAATCCTTTACAGACCCTCTATTTATTAATGACAATGCCGATCTCCTGATCGCTGGTCCAGTGGATCAATTGGAGGGTTCTGAGGAAAGTTCTGAATCGGTTCCCGAAGAAAACTTTGACGATATTTTTGATTTTGGTGCTGATAATGTCACACCAGCAGCGCCATATAAAGACGTAAGTATGGAAGATGACAATATTGTGAGACATGGTGCCGCCACCATTAAGGTCATTGGTGTGGGCGGTGGCGGCGGCAATGCCGTTAACCGCATGATTGCCAGCAATGTGACAGGGGTCGAATTCTGGTCTATCAATACGGATGCTCAATCTTTGACCCAGTCCTCTGCGGCTAAGCGGTTGCAGGTCGGTCAGAAATTAACCCGAGGTCTAGGAGCAGGTGGGAACCCAGCCATTGGTCAGAAGGCAGCGGAAGAGTCCCGAGATGATATTGCGGCGGCCTTGGCTGGGTCAGATTTGGTGTTTATTACCTGTGGCATGGGTGGAGGGACAGGGACGGGCGCTGCCCCGATTATCGCCGAAATTGCGAAGGAAATGGGAGCGCTAACGGTAGGGGTCGTGACTCGCCCTTTTACGTTTGAAGGCCGCCGCCGTAGTCACCAGGCAGAAGAGGGAATTGCCGCTTTGCAAGGTCGGGTTGATACCCTGATTATGATTCCCAATGACAAGATTCTCTCCGTGATTGCCGAGCAAACCCCTGTGCAGGAAGCCTTCTTGACGGCTGATGATATCTTGCGTCAAGGTGTCCAGGGCATTTCTGACATTATTAATGTTCCGGGTCTTGTCAATGTAGACTTTGCGGATGTGAAAGCGATCATGGCCGATGCCGGTTCAGCCATGATGGGAATTGGTGTGGGCTCCGGCAAGTCCCGAGCCAAAGAGGCTGCGATCGCAGCCATTGATTCCCCCCTCCTAGATGCCTCCATCCGAGGGGCCAAAGGAGTGGTATTTAATATTACGGGTGGCAGATGCTGCGCCCGTTTTCAGGAAAAGCCGGGCAATAGATAGTTTGCGCCGTGTTGGTTGCCTGCATCAGTGCCTCGGCAACCGGCCCGATATTACCTCTGTCAGTGCTGTCAAAGGTTGAGCAGTATTTCCAGAAAAAGC
>CALDHF010000109.1 GCA_937941595.1 uncultured Acaryochloris sp.
AAGCGGCGATACATCTTCTCCACCGCATCTTCAATGGCGGCACTGGATAGATTGGGATAGGCCAGGGTGGAGGTTTGAATACCGGACTCGGCAATCAGCGACGTATCGCTAAACCAGTTGTTTTCTTGGGCCTGGGCGTATAGGGCCGTTCCCGGATAGGGGGCAGCAATGGAGACTTGAATGGTGTGGGGACTGACCTCACAGGCAAACCGAATCGTTTCTTCGATGGTCTCTTGACTTTCGTTGGGCAGACCAATGATAAAGGTGCCGTGCACCGTAATACCGAGCTTGCGGCAGTTGGCCATAAACTTCCGGGCGACTTCTAATTTGATGCCCTTGTTAATGCCGTCCAGAATGTCTTGATTGCCCGACTCAAACCCCACGAGCAACAGTCGCAGGCCGTTATCCCGTAGATGTTTAAGCGTATCGTAGTCGAGGTTGGCGCGGGCGTTGCAGCTCCAGGTGAGCTTCAGGCGTTTGAGGTGTTCGCTAATTGCGATCGCGCGGGGTTTATCAATGGTGAAGGTATCGTCATCAAACATATACTCCCGCACCGTATCGCCAAACAAATGTTTGGCCTGCTCCATCTCTTTGCCAACGGCTTCAGGGCTTTTGGCCCGGTAATTGTGACCGCCAATCGTTTGGGGCCAGAGACAAAAGGAGCACTTGGCTGGACAGCCCCGCCCCGTATAGAAGGAGATATAGGGATGGAGTAAATAGCCAATAAAATACTTTTTGATATCCAGGTCGCGATTATAAACGGGCAGCACGCTGGGCATGGCGTCCCAATCGTGAATTAGGTCTCGTTCTGGATTGTGTTGGATGTGATTCTCCTGATCGCGATAGCTCAACCCTTTGATTTCAGAGAGGGGTTTACCTTCAGCCACGTCTTTGCAGGTATAGTCAAACTCATTGCGGCAGACGAAATCGATAATGGGGTTATCCCGCAAGGTTTCTTCTGGCAACACGGCGACGTGGGCACCAATAAAGCCCACCTTCGTGCCCGGTTTTTGAGCTTTGATGGTTTCGGCGCATTTGACATCGTTCGCTAAAGAAGGGGTGCTGGTGTGCATAATCACCAAATCGTAGTCCTTAGCCACCTGGAGCACGTCATCCACGGTTTGCTCGTGGGGAGGGGCATCAATAAGCTTGCTGCCCGGGACCAAGGCCGCAGGCTGAGCCAACCAAGTGGGATACCAAAACGAGGTAATCTCCCGCTTAGCCTGATATCTGGCTCCAGCGCCACCATCAAACCCATCAAACGAGGGGGGACTCAAAAATAGGGTTTTCTGCACGATTGAACTCCTCACTTAGTAGATGCAGTCACTGCTTGATTGAGACATCATTCGAGGTCCATCCCTCAAAACACAATTCTTCTGAAGCAACCATAGCGTATCAAAAACTGGTTTGTTTTGACGGCTGATGCTGCGGCCCCTAGAACGGTTGATTTCTAGGATAGGGATGGATATGATGACCATTTTGCACCCCAATTGTGCTTGAGAGAACAACGGTGAACTTTACAGCGTCAAGGGATACTGGGGGCATAGTTCGCTAAAGTCTTAAGCAAGCGCCCTCAGCTAGTCATTATTGAATACTAGATATCGTTATTCTGTGATCACGATCAGTTAAAAGGTTAGGTATGGTTTCGGTCGGGGTCTTTATTGATTTGAGATGGCACCCAGGAGCAGGGGGGCATGTCAAGTGCTGGGAATCCTTTGCCAAAGCCACAGCGACGATTCCTGAGCATCTCGATTTGAGTCTGCATTTCTTAGGAGACCAAGACCAAACCATCCAGATCGCAGACAATGTTCGCTATATTCTCCATCCCCCCCGGTTTAGCACTGAACGGTTGCCCTTTCTCACCGATGTGCCAGGGCATACCGATATTGCTGGCTATAATCCGACGTTGCTTCCCCATTTAGCCCAGCCTGATATTGTCCATATCACCCATCCTCAATTTACTTTCGGCAAAACAGCCCTGCGCTACTGTCGGCAACAGGGGAAACCCCTGGTCGCTTCCATCCATACGGATACCCCTGAATATTCCCGGATTTACACAGAGCAAGCCCTCCGTAAATTGTTTGGACAAAGCTGGTTCAACCACCTGCTCTCTCAGCAGCTCCAGATTCCGCGTCGATATAAGCAGTTGATGGTGAAGCGCCAGAAACGATATTGGCAGTCCTGTACCCATGTGTTTACAGCCCAGCCCTCAGACATGGGCGAAGTCAATGAGGTCTTGCCGAAGCGCCGCATTTCTCATTTACGACGCGGGATTGATAAGGCCTTATTTAATCCCCACCATTGCGATCGCACCGGGTTAGAACAGACCTACCAAATTCCATCCGGCAAATTTCTGCTGCTGTTTGTGGGGCGATTAGACGCCTGCAAAAATATTCTCACCTTTGCCAATGCCGTCAAACGTCTCCTCGATCAGGGGTTGCCCGTTCATGCTTTGATTGTGGGCCAGGGCAGCAGTGATGCCGAGGTCCAAGCTTTGCTAGGGGAGCATGTATCTCTCCCCGGTACCATCGATCATGATCAGCTCGGACCTATTTTTGCCAGTGCCGATGTATTTGTCTTTCCGTCTCAAACTGAAACCATTGGCAATGTGATTGTGGAGGCGAAGGCCTCTGGGTTACCCGTGATTATCTCTAGCCACGGAGGGGCCTATCAATCCGTGCAGCGATCAGGAGAAGATGGTGTGGTGGTCGAGGATGATCAGCCGGAGAGTTGGGCAAATGCGATCGCAGATCTGTATCACAATCCCGAACAGCTTGCCCATATAAAACAAGCCACCCTCACTCATATCCAACAGCAGTGGCCCACTTGGTTACAGGTATTGGAAGCAGATTTACTCCCAATTTGGCAATCCCTCGTGGAGGTTCCAGAAAAAGTGACCGAACATCCCTAGAGTTGAGATGGCGATGGACCCCAATATGCCCTATCAACCTTTCCCGTTCAAAAGATCAAATATTTGATCTTTTTGAAGATTTATTACACAATAAGATTGATTTACATAAATCTATATATAGATAAGCCTAGACATATATCTATATAAGTATTGCTTTTATAATAGGAAATTTTTGTGCTCCAGTTTTTAGCTCAGACGGCTTGGTTCATTCCCTGCTATCCCTTGATCGGGATGGTCATTTCCTCGTTATGGACACCCTCTATTATTCGCCGTACAGGTCCTCGTCCCGCTGGCTATGTCAATTTAATCACTACGTTATGTGCTTTTCTGCATGGGGTGGCGAGTTTTCCTAGCGTTTGGCATCAGCCTCCCCAGTACTTGAATATTACTTGGTTAGAAGTATCGGGACTGACCCTCGATATCCCCTTGGAAATTTCGACGACCACGATTGGCGCTGGCCTGGTGATTACAAGTTTGAACTTGCTAACCCAAATTTATGCCATTGGCTATTTAGAAATGGATTGGGGATGGGCTAGGTTCTTTGCATTGCTGGCCCTATTTGAAACGGGGATGTGCTCCCTTGCCCTCTGCAACTCGTTATTCTTCAGCTATATCATTCTGGAAATTTTGACCCTAGCGACCTACCTGATTGTGGGGATTTGGTTCAACCAGTCAATGGTGGTAACGGGTGCTCGGGATGCCTTCCTCACCAAACGTATCGGCGATCTATTTCTGTTGATGGGCGTGTTGGCGATTTACCCCTTGGCTGGAACTTGGGATTACCGAGAGTTGGCAATCTGGGCTCAAACTGCCACCGTTGATCCCACCGTCATGACTTGGTTGGGCCTGGGATTAGTGGCTGGCCCCATGGGTAAATGTGCTCAATTCCCTCTACATCTATGGCTAGACGAAGCCATGGAAGGTCCTGTCCCCGGCACGGTTTTAAGGAATTCTGTCGTGGTGTCTACCGGAGCTTGGGTCCTGATCAAATTGGCACCCGTCATTAACCTATCGCCGATTGCTCTAACGGCCATGATCGTGGTTGGATCCATTACGGCCATTGGCGGTACTTTAATTGCGATCGCACAAATCGATATCAAGCGGGCCTTATCCTATTCGGCGAGTGCCTACATGGGTCTAATCTTTATTGCCGTGGGAACCCAACAGCTAGAAGCAGCCCTTCTCTTGATGCTGACCTACGCCCTAGCCATGTCTCTCCTGATCATGAGTACGGGGTCCATTATCCTCAACACCATTACTCAAGATCTCACTCAACTAGGAGGCCTGTGGAGCCGTCGTCCCATTACTGGCCTGAGTTATCTAGTCGGGGCAGCGGGACTGATTGCCTTCCCTCCCTTTGGTACCTTTTGGGCCTTATTCAAACTCATTGACAGTCTCTGGTCTCAGCACCCTGTCTTAGTCGGGGTGGTCGTTATCGTCAATGCCCTAACCGGGTTCAGCATCATTCGTGAGTTTGGGTTGATCTTTGCCGGAGAACGCCAGCCCATGACGGTACGAGCACCGGAAAACCTGTGGTCCATCACGTTGCCCACCACTTTTCTCGCAGGGGCAACTCTACACTTACCCATTATTTTGCAGCGGTTAGATCTTTTGCCCCAATGGTCAGAACTCAACCTTGTCGCTGGCTCACTGCTAGTGGCTTCCAGCGTCGTCGGCTGCGGTTTCGGTGCCTTTGTCTATGTTGGCAATTCCATACCTAAACCCATTCAACTGCCTTGGTCTTCTGTGCAGAATTTCTTGGCCTTCGATATGTATACTCCCACCCTCTATCGATCCAGCATTGTCTCAGGCGTGGATGGGATTTCTCGGCTTACGGACTGGCTCGATCGGAATGTCGTGGACGGGGTTGTCAACTGGATTGGCCGCACATCCATCAATAGTGGCGAATTACTGAAATATGGCAACTTCGGGCAGACACAGCTCTATCTGCTGACCATTATCTCAGGTGTATTCATCCTGACCTTGCTATTGCTCAAGTCCCTCTTTTAGTTCG
>CALDHF010000110.1 GCA_937941595.1 uncultured Acaryochloris sp.
ATCAACGATGCGACCGGAGTCATCTAGTTTCATCAATCCAAATGCCGATGCTCGGCGTTCATCCATCGGCACCGCTGAAATCGTGATATCTGCATTGGTATCCCGATGGCGTTGGACGAATTGCCCATAGTCCATGCGGTAGAGGTGGTCACCAGACAGAATCAGATACTCATCTACATCCCATTCCTTCAGCAATGACAAATATTGGCGGACTGCATCCGCCGTCCCTTCAAACCAACCGGGGTTATCCGGGGTTTGCTGAGCTGCTAGAACTTCAACAAAGCCATCGGTGAAGTTAGAGAAGTTGTAGCCACGACTGAGGTGACGGTTGAGGGAGGCTGAGTTGAATTGGGTGAGG
Source organism: uncultured Acaryochloris sp. (assembly GCA_937941595.1). Taxonomy (GTDB): domain Bacteria; phylum Cyanobacteriota; class Cyanobacteriia; order Thermosynechococcales; family Thermosynechococcaceae; genus Acaryochloris. The sequence goes on from CALDHF010000110.1 coordinate 359, forward strand.
ACATAAATTTTCTGAATGTCTGAGTTGATGCAGTTACTGACAGGAATATCAATCAGACGATACTTCCCGGCTAAAGGTACCGCAGGCTTGGCCCGCAATTTTGTCAAAGGATACAGTCGGGTGCCTGCACCGCCACCGAGAATGATAGATAAGACTCGTTTCATATTTCCTCGCTAAATATAGTGTTGAATTACAGGGCCGTAGTAAAAAGCCCCAAGCTGGATGCTCAGGGCTGTGGGAATTAATGCAGTTGTAAAGCTCGATGCTTGTCGTCCAGTTTATGAATCGTATCGACAAACCGAGCGGTCTTCGACTGGGTAGAAATAATCAGAGACTCCGTTCTCACACCCCCTGGGAAAAAGCGCGCCCCTTTCATCAGGGTCCCCGGTGTAATCCCGCAGGCCGCGAATAGGACCGTTTCTCCACAAGCCAGCTCTTCTGCTTCGTAAATGCGATCGGGGTCCTCGATGCCCATTTCTTTCAAGCGAGCCAGATTACTCTCTTTACTTTCACCAATCAATCCGGTTTGGACAATCTCGGGGTCATAGATAAGTTGTCCCTGGAAATGTCCCCCCAAAGCCCGCATCGCCGCAGCAGAAATCACACCCTCTGGTGCGGCGCCAATGCCCATTAAGGCATGAATATTGGTGCCTGAAAACGCACAGGATAAGGCCGCTGAAACATCACCATCGTCAATCAAATGAACTCTAGCGCCTGCGTCTCGAATTTCTTTAATTAAGCCATCATGGCGGCTGCGCTTCATGACAACGACCACGAGTTCGGCAATCCCATATTCTAGGGACTCAGCAATAATCTTTAAGTTTTCCGTGGCGGATTTACGAATATCGACTTTTCCCTTGGCAGCTGGAGGCGCAGCCAGTTTCTTCATATAGAAGTCAGGGGCAGCAAACAAGCCGCCTTTTTCTGAAATAGCCAAGACAGCCATGGAACCATTTTGGCCATAGGCAACCAAGTTGGTACCTTCACAAGGGTCAACAGCAATGTCGATTTCTACTAGTTCATCAATGGTACAAACATCAGCCGCATTCTCTTGAGTACAGATGCCGACCTCTTCGCCGATATAGAGCATGGGCGCATCATCCCGTTCTCCTTCTCCAATCACGATGCGACCGCGCATGTGAATTTGATTCATCCGTTCTCGCATGGCATCCACGGCAACTTCATCTGCGGTGTCTTTTTCGCCTTTGCCCATCCACCGAGCTGAAGCGATGGCTGCTTGTTCAACCACTTCTATAATTTCGAGACCAATGACATTGTCCATGTTGTTTTCCTTAAAAATCGTTAATTATCAATTGTTCGGAGACAGATTAGGGTCTCCCTACAGTCAAACTCAAAGCTGTTTGGCAATAAATCCCTTAGGAACGGGATTTTTGATAGAGGTGAATCGCAGGGCTTTGAAGCGAAATCACCTGGCACGCTGCCATGATTTCAGGGAGTTTTTGCTCCCAATAAATCAATAAAAATTCAGCGTGGGGTTTATATCTTTGAAAACTATCTATAACAGTGGGATAGGCTAAGCCTGCTTCCTGAATCTCACTCATATTCAGGTAATCCGTCGGGATAATGTCAGGATCTTTATGTTGCCATGGGGCCGCCACCAGTGCGCCTTTACCCTTGCCTGCTAAGTATCGACGTAGAGCGATACGACCCAGGTTTTTGGCGTTATCCTCCCATCCCAAAAAGTCATACATCTTGCACAATACTCTCTCGGTATCTTCGGGGGAAAGCGTGCTCAGAATGGGTTTCTTTTGCGGTTTTTTGTCAGGTTTTTTGCCAAAGCCTTTACCCATCGTTTGTACTCGCCAATGCTGTGGGTATCGGCAATAACTGTGGCTGGGGATGACAATCAGGCTTGAAGTTGAGCATCACCTGTTGATACCGATGATCTGGACTTCGTCCTTAGCTTTGTGCGAGCGAGGGGGGACATCCTGGACGCTCACGGTTGAGTCAGACAGATGGTCTGTGGTCTTTTTCTGCATTTATTTAAAACTATTTATTTGATTGAATTTTATTAATGTTTAGATTGAAAAAAAGAACCTATCTTCTCAGCCCCAACAGACAAGGTTGATGATGGATTAAGAGATAAGCTTATATGGCGATGAAATAAGCCGTAGAAACAATTTGTTTAGATCCTTGGGAACTTTATGCTCACAGCTTTTGCTAGCAAATCACTTCCAAACTAAAAGGCTCAAGCTTATTAGCGTTTACATTTGCATAAGATTACTTAACAAATTGCAATAATTATAGATGAGTAATATTACTTAGTCAACCTTTCCCGGAATTTAGCTTAGTCTTTGCCTAACTTGTCGCCATCATTTTTGCAGGCATGAGTAGGTATGGGGTGATATTAGTTATAATTTGCCCTTGCTCTGGCAGTTTTAAGCCTGCTGTTAATTGTCAGACAGCTTTTCAACAATGCCATCGTTCCAATCAACATTTAAGTCTTGCCGATCCCGTTCCCACGTTTTGGGAATAGCATCCTTCTCGACAAACTCTACGTCACCTGTTGGCGGTATATCCACCACATCTATTACGTTAGTGCCCAACGTTTCAGCAACTTCCCACGCATCATCAGGGTCTTCCGCTTGAATGCGTCGGACGAGGGGTTTTCCACTGTCCTGTTCGTAAATGGCGTAATAGTCTTTTTTGTGGACTTCGAGTTCACTCATAATTGAAACTCACGGATGAATAGCAATGGCAGTACGATCAATGTTCTCATAGGAGCGATCAGGACAACAGTATTCCCGCGATCCATTAGAGCCTGGGCCAGGGTCATCAGAGATGCCGAGGGCGGCCAGGGAAATTGCAAAATCGAGAATTTTTGCTGCCTTCAGGATCTCAGGTCTAGGAAAGAATTCATGCTGCCAATTAGGCTTTTTCCAGCATCAGCTTGGTGCGTTTGAGAGGCTCGGGAATAGAAATCGGATAGTCCCCAGTAAAGCAGGCTGAGCAGTAGTTTTCAGGGTTGCGTTGGGTGGCAGCTAGCATCCCTTCCCAACTGAGGTAGTGGAGGGAGTCAACCCCGATTTTTTTAGCAATATCTGCGGTGGAGGTGGTGGCGGCAATCAGCTGATCCTGATCATCCGTGTCGATGCCGTAAAAGCAGGGATGAGTTACAGGGGGGGATGACACCCGCATATGGACTTCTGTGGCTCCGGCTTCTCGCAAGGCGCGAACAATTTTGTAGCTCGTCGTGCCTCGGACGATGGAATCATCGACGATGATGATTCGCTTGCCTTCTAGAACATCACGCAGGGGATTGAGCTTCATCCGAATGCCAATTTCGCGCATGGCCTGGGTTGGTTGAATAAAGGTACGGCCCACATATCGATTTTTGATCAAGCCTTCGGCATAGGGAATGTCGGTGCTTTGGGAGTAGCCAATAGCAGCTGGAATACCGGAATCGGGAACAGCAATGACCATGTCTGCCTCGACGGGAGACTCTTTGGCCAATACTTGACCCAGGCGTAACCGATAGCTATAGAGACTTTCACCTTTCATATGGCTATCGGGGCGGGCAAAATAAATCATCTCAAAGATGCATAATTTGCGCTCAGGGTCAGCTGCCCAAGTGGTCGAGGTAATGCCTTCGGCAGTGATGTGAACGATTTCGCCGGGGTCTACGTCGCGCATATAGGTGGCCCCGACAATATCCAGGGCACAGGTTTCAGACGCGAGAACGTAATGAGGCTTATCTGGGTTATCTTCGTTTTCTAATGACCCCAATACCAAGGGCCGAATACCGTGGGGATCTCGAATACCCATGATGCCTGTGGGCGTGCCGACGACTAGGCTAAAGGCACCGTCACATTGCTGACAGGCTGCGATCGCACTTTGAAACCAATCCTTGCCCGTTTTGACTGCTTCGCCAATGGCATAGGCAATCACCTCGGAATCCGTTGTTGTTTCCAGGGGGCAATTTTGGGCTAAGAGCTTTTCTCGGAAACTGACCGTGTTGACCAAGTTGCCATTATGGGCCAAGGATAATGACCCCAATGGGGTATCCACGACCACGGGTTGAGCATTAACGACGCGGCTCGACCCCGTGGTGGAGTAGCGAGTGTGACCGACAGCGATAAACCCTGGCAAGTCATTGAGGATACTTTCTGAAAACACCTGAGAGACTAAACCCATATTTTTGTGGCTATGGATTTGACCATCGGTCGTATAGGTGGCAATCCCCGCAGACTCTTGGCCACGATGTTGCAGGGCATAAAGCCCGAAATAAGCTAGTTTGGAGGCAACTAGACCGGGGGCAAACACCCCAAAGACGCCACAGGCTTCTTCGGGTTTGTCTTCTGACCATGATTCAGATGGAATGATGGATGAGGCCGGATCATTACCGGATTGAACCGTTGGGGCAGAAGCAGCAGGAAACATATTAGATATCTAAGTAAACTGACTCGATCAGATGAAACATAGTCACAAACCTACGGCTATTTCTTACGGCCGTAGGATATCAAGTCTGGATCTACTCCAGCTTGGATTCAATCGCTTGAGACCACAGTTGAGTTGCCTCTCCAATCCTAACCTTGATTAAGCTTTGGTGAACATCGGTTATTAGAGTTAGCCCTGTTTCCTGGTTCGTAACGGTGCCAATCTGTTGCCAATGCTGGGGAAGATGGGTGCGCAGATAAGATTCCCACTCTGCTTGGTCCGCGACGCCCACAGAAACAAAAATTCTGGCTCCTCCTTCTCCAAATAAAATTTGGTCCCAGCGTAGTGCAGCAGCAGGAGACGGCACTTTGATATCGGCCCCCAATTGTCCACTAATGCAGGATTCCGCCAGGGCAACGGCGACACCCCCTTCGGCACAATCATGGGCAGAGTGAATCCAGCCTTGCTGAATGCCATGGCGACAGGTGGATTGAACTTGGGCTTCTAGGTCTAAATCAGCGTGAGGGGGTTCCCCGGCAACCTGATGGTGAATGCTGGCTAAGTATTCGGACCCTCCTAAGGTGACTAAGTCACTTTGAGCAGTCAAGGGAACGCCGAGTAAATAAATCAGATCGCCTTCGGCTTGCCAGCCTTGCTGACAGACTTTAGTCAAGTCAGGGACTAAGCCCACCATGCCAATGACAGGTGTGGGATAGATGGGTTGGGGTTGACCCTGGGCATCAAAGGTTTCGTTATAGAGGGAGACGTTGCCGCCTGTGACTGGGGTTTTGAGATGGCGGCAAGCCTCGGAAAGCCCACGACAGGCTTCTGCCAGTTGCCAATAACCCACAGGTTTCTCGGGGCTACCAAAGTTGAGGTTGTCGGTGACGGCAATGGGTTCAGCCCCCACGCAGCTGAGATTGCGGGCGGCCTCAGCCACGGTCATTTTGGCCCCTTCGTAGGGATCGAGGTAGACGTAGCGAGAATTGCAGTCAATGGTGGCCGCTACAGCAATCTGGGTCTCAGCTCCTGGATCCGGGGTGTCTTGAGCCACAACGGGACGGAGACGGACGACGGTGGCATCGGCCTGACCGGGCAAGATGACGGTGTTATTTTGCACCTGATGATCGTACTGGCGATACACCCATTGTTTGCTGGCAATTGTGGGAACTTGTAGGAGCTGCAAGAGAATGTCTGACCAGGTTTGAGGGTGTCCCTGGATCTTGATGCCTTCGGGGGTGCTGGGGGGGATGTGATCGCAACTCCATTCCCTGGCTTTTTGTACATAGGTAGGAGGTTCTGCTAAAACCTCTCGTTTATAGATAGGAGTGTTGTCAGACAAGGCCGTTGCCGGAATTTCCGCAGCCACCTCTCCCTGAAATCGAATGCGAACGATCGGGTCAGCAATGACAGATCCAGCCACGACAGCATGGAGGCCCCAGCGGTGGAAGACATCAATCAGTTCTTGCTCGCGGCCTTTTTCAGCTACAAACAACATGCGTTCTTGCGATTCCGACAGCAAATACTCGTAGGGCACCATTCCCGTTTCTCGCACCGGAATCAGATCAAGGTCGAGGTCAATACCGACGCCCCCTTTCTCGGCCATTTCGGCAGTGGAACAGGTTAGACCTGCCGCCCCCATATCTTGAGCAGCAACGACAGCCCCAGTATCAAAAGCTTCTAAGCAGGCTTCAATCAAAGATTTTTCTAGGAATGGATCGCCTACCTGTACCGCGGGTCGATCTTCAACTTCAGAGGTAGCATCCAGTTCAGCACTAGCAAAGCTAGCGCCGCCCATCCCATCTCGTCCGGTCGTAGAGCCAACATAGAGGACGGGGTTGCCAATGCCCGAGGCCCCTGCTTTGACAATTTCCGATGTTTCCATCAGCCCCATCGCCATGGCATTCACCAAAGGATTACCGTTATAGGCAGAGTCAAAATAGACTTCACCGCCGACGTTAGGAACGCCAACGCAGTTGCCATAATGAGCAATGCCAGAGACGACTCCATTAAACAAGCGACGAGTTCGAGCATCCTCTAAATCACCAAATCGCAGAGAATTGAGAACAGCAATGGGGCGAGCACCCATGGTGAAAATGTCGCGCAAAATCCCCCCTACTCCGGTGGCAGCCCCTTGAAAAGGCTCCACGGCAGAAGGGTGGTTATGGGACTCGACTTTGAAAGCGAGTTGGAGACCATTCCCTAAATCTACAACGCCAGCATTTTCGCCTGGGCCAACTAAGACACGGTCCCCTTCCGTCGGAAATTGCGAGAGCAAGGGGCGAGAATTTTTGTAGCAGCAATGCTCAGACCACATGACCCCAAACATTCCCAGTTCAGCGCGATTGGGATGACGACCCAGTCGTTGGACAATGTCTTCATATTCTTCGGGCTTTAGCCCTTCAGCAGCAATTTCTTCGGGAGAAAAGGAGGCAGATCCAGCGATAGCCATGTACTCAATACCAACAGCACAAGCCCTCATTGTACAGGGTGATCTAAGACATCTATATCCTTGGAATTGGGGAAGAAATCAGAGGGATTCTGCAAAAGCTCACTGCACAGCAATTGCAAATTCGAGAGGAGCTGAGAAACGTTAATTGAATCCCTTGAGACATTGCGACAGGCACATCATTTTGGAAGAACAATTCTTGGTTTCAGTCTCCAAAAGCTTGGAATTTGTAAGTGCTGCGTGTGGAACAGCAACCCCAAAATAATTTGGAGATACGACCCGCAAGTCTTGTCCTCCTATTGTTCGTGAAGGAACAGCCTCAACCTGAGTTTCCGCTATATTCAAAGTGCCAAAAACGTTTACGGTATCCACGCTGCGCATTGACAGGGGTAGCAGCCTTAGTGTTACCCCGATTACTGCAACAGAGTTCTCCGCAAGTCAAGACTAAAAAGCCCTTGTGCCTAATCATCGTTTGACGGGGCACAAGGGCTAAAGACTACCGAGGTCCTAGGCTTGATTAAGATTAATTCCAGCTTCTCTAGCAAAAGCAGCAATCCCTTTCTTCTCAAGGGTTTTGATGGCTTTTGTTGATAGTCTCAATTTGACCCATCGTTTTTCTTGGGGCCACCATACACGCTTCCACTGTAAATTGGCTTCTTGCAATTTTTTGGTGCGGCGATGTGAGTGGGAAACGGCAAAAGCATTATTAGCTTTTTTGCCCGTGAGCTGGCATTTTTTGCCCATGAAACGTACTCCAACAAAAGACTGCAAAAAACGGAGAGGGAGGGATTCGAACCCTCGGTACGAAATTAACCGTACAACAGATTAGCAATCTGCCGCTTTCGACCACTCAGCCACCTCTCCGCGTGAGCAAAACTGATCATAACAGATCTCACTCTTGACAGCAGGGTTCTCTAGACTAGATCCTGATATTTTTAGTTAAAAGTTTATGGATGGGTAATCTCAGACCTATAACAGTGATGGGTCTAATGGGGGTCACCCAAGGTCCCGAGAGACTCCCTTATCTCAATGCTGAGGAGCAATACATTGACGGTCATGAAACTGCCTGAATTCCCTGAAGCTAACCATCCTTTGGTGCGACCGCTGCTTCAATCCAGTGACCAAGAGCTAGTGCAAGGGTTCCAGCAATATCCCGAGGAGGGCAAATATTTTACGGCCCTGTTTTGCCGATTTGGAGGCATGTCTTATTCTCTATTGCGGAACATGGCCCGATCGCCATTGCAGGTCGATTACCTGTTTGCTAGGGTATGGCGCAATATTTTTTATGAGTTGAATCATCTGGTGATGGATACGGGAGGACCGAGTTTCTCGATGCAAGCGTGGATCCTCAATAAAGTTGCGTCTTGTATCACTCAAGATCAGCTTCCGGCCATTGAGACGATTCAATATACCCTCAATACGGCTCCACCTCCACTATGGTGCTATATCCAGATTGCTCTGGATCAGTTGTCTCCTCTGCCTAGACTGATTTTGGTGCTATCCCAAACGTTTCATTGGCAAGATCACCGAATTGTTGCCGTCTTACAGGCAGAAGGCGAAGATCTCACGCCTGATCAGATCGCTGAATATTTACAGGATGGCTATCAAAGCTTACAAGAGGCTTTACCTGAGGATATGCAAGAGATCTATGATCTACACTCTTTTGCACCTCAGTCGTCGTGAGTCTCTAGGTTTTTTCCAAAGGACGTTGAGGGGGATGCATGACTTTCCACGAGAATCCGGTAATCAAATTGGTGGTGATATGGGCCACCACCGGGACGAGTAAATTGCCAGTGCTCCAAGCACTATAGCCAAGGGCAAAGCCAATGGCACTCACCCAAACCACATAAGACCATTGTTTGAGGCTATTGAGATGAAGAATGCCAAAACAAAGACTGGAAAGTATGAGGCCTACCCAGTTCAGTCCTAGGGCAGGCAGCATCACGCCTCGAAATAGCAGTTCTTCACTCAGGCCAGGGAGTAATCCCAGCCAAATGATATCGGTCCAATAGAGGGGTTTGATGACTAATTTTAAGTAAAGGGATGCAGACTGACGATACTGAGGCCACAGTTGATAAACCACTGCGCTCGCGGCTGTAATGCCTAAGCCAAGACCGATGCCCCACAATGCATGCTTGAGTTGCCAAGTCATCCTTAGGGATGGGAAGGTGTCAAAATATTGCCAGGTTTTGGCGACAAAAAGTAACAGCAACGCTGTCACACCCATGGCAATCAAGACTTGTGTACGAGTTAAAGATTCTAATTCAGGCTGTTGATTTGGGGAGTCAACCACAGATATCTCAAGGCAGCAAATACCTCTATAACCTATCAGTTAATGAGAAAGACCGCATTGCGGCGCTATCGAAATCTTGCGGGGACAGAAGCGCTACCCTTCTGTATCTCTCAGAGACTGTATAGAAGGAATGAGGGGATGGAGGGCAGTGAAGTTAACCCCTGCTTTGATCGCTGCTAGGACACCAATCGCTTCTAGATAGGACTGAACGGGTGTATGAGCGATGCCTAGGGATGCTGCTGTTGTCTTCATGGTTGTTGTATTGTCTGCAACTGTGATGATCTGGGCTTGAGTTTGACTCAAGCTGAGGAGGGTGCGGCTCCCACAGGCGGTTTCTGGGACGATGACAGCATCGACTTGATCACGCCAGACATCCGGATCCTGTCTCCGGTCATGAATGAGTTGAGGGGCTTGGGATAACCCAACGAGGACTGAAGGCAGGAATGTATATCCTAATTCTTCGGCAGCGGCCCGAGGATTGACATCAGCATCTAAGAGCAGGGGCAAAAGAGCTGGGGCATGGGCGCAGGGAACTTGAAACTGTTGGACCACTAGGTGGCTAATAACAGCTTCGGCTCCGGCTAAGGCATCGACCCCCTGCCCCTGGCGGTAGTTTTGTAAGGCTTGACTATCTAGATCATCTGGGAAACGGGCGACAACTGCGATCGCAGTTGCGTTACCGTCGTGAATTAGATGATCGACGGCTCGCAACAAACTGTCAGGATTGTCTAATGTGCCCCAGGTTGCCCCAGAGTTGGCAGTTTTGAGGGTCACGCCTAGGGGGGCATCGGTGACTAGGGCTGCACTGATATCCAATCCCAAGGTGGCCCGGGCTGCATCAACGGCTTGTAGATGACGTAGCCGCAAATCAGGCTCTATGGCTTGGTCAAGGACTAAACCAATCCGATTGCTATGGACAGGACGCAAGCCCCACTGTCCTGCCGCGAACTGATCTAGACCATAACCCTCGACATACCAAGCATTGGCAAGAGGCCAGTAGAGTTGAGCACCGTTTAAGACGTTGGGATGGGTAATGATGCGATCGCAAACTGATGCAACGGTGCGGGCAATTGGAATGCCATCCCCTGCATACCCCCCTAGTGCTGCCCCAATTCCGGTCGGTACCAGTAAAACAACGGTGAATGGACGGTGAGTCAACTTGAGCTGTTCGCTGGACTCGCCTTCACCACAACGGCTTCAACTTTAGCTTTCGCTGTATCGGTATTGACCTCTGTAACCGCCCAACGCAAAGGCTCTCCTTGTTCTTTGAGTTCAGTCTCAATACTGGCTTGTAACTCAGCCGCAGACCCTTCTAGATCAATTTCGGCAGCAATAAAGTGTGTCGTCATGGCAAATTATCCCAATATATTCAGGTCAAAGAAGACAAGGCGCTTACTCACTTTGTCCAAACTGAAGTTTATATACAATTTCCTCTTTGTTGGACTCCAGCTTAATATCAGATCGAGGATATGCCACACATAAAAGTGCATAGCCTTGATCTAACAAATCTGGAGACAAACCCATTGCGTCTTCCTGGGCGACTTCACCTTCGAGGATCAAAGAAGCGCAAGTGGTGCAAACCCCTGCCCCGCAAGAAGTAGGCAAGTCAATGCCCGCATCATGGGCGGCTTGTAGAATTGTAGTGTCGTCAGGGACGCTAACAGTATGGACTGTATCTTGGTGATGAATTTCTACGGAATAAGTCTGTGCCATCGAATCAGAAAGTGCGAAGGTATACAGGCGATGAGCGCTTAGCCTCTATTGTTTCATATTCTTTCCCTAAACTCATGGGCTTAAAGCTTTAAAAGAGGGTGAGCTTGGGAATCATAGGTATAAGACATCTTCGATTGTGAAGAGTAGGCAGCCACCGCAGGAGCAGTTGCATCCCCATTCGGTATACCAGCCTCTTCTTGACAAGATGTTGCTAACAACAACTTTTTGTTAGATAAGACAACGGTGGTATCACCCTTGTGTTTACTCCCACTACACTGATGTCCTCAGGGTATCAACCAGGAAGGTTAGCGTTGACGTCTCATGCAGGCTAAATTTACGGTCTCCTCAGGTACTTCTCTAAACATGCACGACCCCAAACAAGTTTCCGACGAACGACATGTACTCGTTATCAACGATGGCAAACGTCGTGCGATCGCCCTCGACTCGGCAGCCTATTCCATTGGCCGAGATGAATCCAATGCCATTGTCCTGGATTCACCCACGATCTCACGCAAGCATGCCATCCTCCTGCGCTTACCTACCCCTGGGCAAAACACCTATCGTTATCGCTTAATTGATGGGGACTCCGAGGGAAATCGCAGTGCAAATGGCGTTTTTGTTAACGACAAGCGTTGTACTTCTGAAGAACTCGCTGATGGGGACCGGATTGGGCTAGGCCGAAAAATTAAGGCATCATACCTAGTGGTATCCATGGGTGAAGCCGAATTTATTCGATATTTGGAGTCTACAGATTTCCAAAGTCTCAAATCCGATGCGGTCAATCCGAAAGCAACCGTTGTCGCCTCTGAACTCGAAATGGCAGCGTCTGCTAAAGGACGAAACCGGGCTGCGACTATCCTATCGCAAGCTGCAGTGGGACCTGGTGCTTCAGATACTATCCCTGAAATCTCTAGCCGTGGTTCTAATCCCCAAACTCCTGAGTCTGGTCGTCTCAAACAAACCCTGATTGTTAAGAAACAGCCTCGTCTGTGGATGTTCGGTTCAGTAGCCTTGATCGTCCTAGTTGGTCTTGCTGGTTTAGGAGCATGGCATTGGTCTTCTCAAGATGGGGCGCAGCCATCGCCCACTCCGTCTTCATCTACTCAGAGTCAGTAGTACCTAGATGCAGTTCGGGTAAGGGACGGTGGAGAAACATATATTCAGCCACAATTTGATTTTTTAGTAAGTGCTCTTGGATGATTCTTTCAATCACAGGTGGCGTAGCAGAGTGATACCACACGCCATCGGGGTATACCAATAGGATCGGGCCTTGTTGACACACCCTCAAGCAATTGGCTTTCGTACGAAAAACGCAACCGCTATCCGCAGGTCGATCTAACTTTAGCTGTTTTAATCGCTGTTTCAGATAAGTCCAGGCTTCTAGACCGGATTCTTTATCACAGCATTTATCCAGGGTCTGATCCGCACAGATAAAAATATGGCGCTGAATATTGTCTAATCCCAACGCCTGTACAGATTTTTGCAAATCAATAGTGTCTTGTGCGATTACGGTTGATGGGTCTCCATCAACGCTCACCTGCTTTGGTTCAGTCATCGATAGGGACAATCCTGCTGACAACTATCACTAATGGGCAGAGCCATTACCATGGTAATCATCAGAATCATAAAAGCCATTGCGAGTCCCAAAAAATAGGCAGAGCACAATAAAAATAGGCGTTAAGCCTACTAGGATAATTTTGAGGTCCATAGGTGAGAAAATCTAAAGTTCAAATATAAAAAGCTTTCTTTAGGATATATCAAACAACCTACTGCTTGAATGATCCTGCTTGGCAAGGCTGACAATTATTTCTGATGTCACTTTTATCGTACCCATCCTGTGGGTATTGCAAGACCTAAGAGATGCCTGATCAGCAAATCCATGAGCAGGGCCGCATAGGAGGGGTACGATACGGGGGCAGAGTCTGTATCTACAACTTGACTCATTGGACCTCTCATTCACTGCCTGTTGAGTGAGCTTATGCCTGCAGGGGTACCTCAATACTGCATGAAATCGGAATTGATAATTGCTGCTGAATCTAACTTCATAGTTGCCAAGTGGGTTTAAGTTCGCTACGATTACAAAGGTCAAAAGTTGCTAACCGCGCCGGGATAGCTCAGTTGGTAGAGCAGAGGACTGAAAATCCTCGTGTCACCAGTTCAATTCTGGTTCCTGGCATTGTAGGCCCCGCAGTTTGTGGGTTTTGCAAATTTTAAGAGTGCCCCTAAAAAGGCGCTCTTTTTTAATGCAGAATGCTGGAAATGTCCTAGGGTTGATCCACTCGTGCTCAAGGGATAGAGGCCTGCCCTAGGTTGAGTCTCCCCTGCTCTTCGACGAGATCTTGTTATATTTAAGAGCGAATTTGTTCCTAAAAATAGCCCTTTCCTTGTCATGAATATTGTGTTGGCCCTGATTGTTATTCTGGTTCTGGTTCTAGCAGGGACTGCAGCTTATTTGCTGACGGCTCGCAATTATCAATCCTCTGACTCTGTAGCAACCTCCTACGATCAGTGGACAGAAGATGGGATTTTGGAGTTTTACTGGGGCGAGCATATTCATCTTGGGCATTATGGGTCTCCCCCGCGTCGGAAGAATTTTTTAAAAGCCAAATATGATTTCGTGCATGAAATGGTGGCTTGGGGCGAACTGGATCAATATCCTGCGGGTACGACCCTGTTGGATGTGGGCTGTGGTTTTGGAGGCAGTAGTAGGGTTTTAGCAAAAGACTATGGGTTTGCCGTAACTGGAGTAACCATTAGTCCCAAACAAGTTCAACGGGCTCAGGAGTTAACCCCAGATGATGTAGATGCCCAATTTAGGGTGGACGATGCTATGGCCCTATCCTATCCAGACGCCAGTTTTGATGTGGTCTGGTCGGTGGAAGCTGGTCCCCATATGCCCGATAAAGCCGTGTTTGCCCAAGAATTAATGCGGGTTTTGAAGCCAGGAGGGGTTCTGGTGCTGGCGGATTGGAATCAACGGGATGATCGGATGCGGCCCCTCAATTTTTGGGAACGCCCCGTCATGCAACAGCTTCTCGATCAGTGGTCTCATCCTGCCTTTGCCAGTATCGAAGGCTTTGCTGAGGAGCTAGTGGCGACGGGGCTGGTAGACGGTAATGTGATGACGTCTGACTGGACAAGGGAAACGTTGCCGTCCTGGTTGGATTCTATCTGGCAGGGG
>CALDHF010000111.1 GCA_937941595.1 uncultured Acaryochloris sp.
GGCCATCGTTTGTGAGGAGAGTCAAGCCCAGATAGCGACAGATTTATGGCCTGCGCTTCAGGCCGGATTAGTGATTCCAGAAACAGAAAACTATAAGTTTTTCCAAGGAAATGCCGGCTCAGAGATGTCTCAAAATGAGAGGAAGATTGGGTATCGTTTTTTGCATGACCGGGTTCAACAAGCTGCTTACGCTCTCATCCCTGAGACAGACAAGAAAGCCGCTCACCTCAAAATTGGTCAGCTCTTGCTGCCGAGCAGTACCAGCCTAGATAGCGGCATCAGCATTTTCACGATTGTTAATAGTCTCAATCAAGGCATTCACTTAATTGATGCCCCATCCCAGCGCCAACAGCTCGCCCAGCTCAACCTAGAAGCGGGCCAAAAAGCAAAAGCCTCGATGGCCTATACAGAAGCTGCCTCGTATTTAGAGAGTGGGATTCAACTCCTGAGTCATCAAGGGTGGCAGACACAGTACAGCCTGACCCTTTCTCTGCATTCAGAGTGGGTGGATGTTCAATATTTAAGGGGCAATTTTGAAGCGGTTGAGACGATTAGCTCCAGTACCTTAGAACATATCTCCACGATTGCGGATGCACTGCCTATTTACATTGCCCAAATTGCGAGTGACCAAGCTCAGGGAAAAATGTCGGCAGGTCTTGAGTTGTCTCTCAAGGTCTTGAACTCTCTGGATATTGAAATTTCGGTAGACATTGGCAAGGATACTATCCAGGAAACGCTGCATCAAACTCTATCTGAATTTCAGTCTAGAACGATTGATGAGTTCGTTGCTTTACCACAGACAAATGATCCTAAGTTCTTGAGAACTCAGGATTTACTGACTCTGATGGTGGGATATGCATATAAGTCAAAACCTGAGCTTTTACCGGTCATTATCTGCAAACAAATATCCCTCTTGCTGCAACATGGTAATATCCCCGCTTCAGCTTCAATTTATGCTCTGTTTGGCATGTTGTTGTGTGGTTTTCAAGAGTTTGACTCAGGTTGTTTTGCGGGTGACGTCTCACTGGCGGTCATGGAGGCCTTTCCTGCCAAACAATTTGAGATGAGGGTCAGGAATCTGATTTATGCCTATGTTACCCCTTGGCAGCAGCCCCTTAAAGACTGCATCCCCCAGTTGAAACAGGGGTTCACTATGGGTATTGAATCTGGAGATTTTGAATATACGGCGTATGGCATCCACCACTATATTCAGTTTCTGTTCTTTTCTGGTGCTGATTTAGCCACCGTCGACCAGGAGAGTCATACCTACAGCAAAATACTAGAAAACTATCGACAAGAAGGAATGATGTTGGCATGCCAATCATTCCACCAAACAGCCTTAAATCTGATCCACTCTAGGGATAAACCTTGGGAAATTGAGGGTGATATTTTTCAAGAATCTAAACATTTAAAGAACTGGCACGCCAATAATTTAGATTTTTTTATTGCATCACTTCTCATTAATAAATTAATGATCAGTTATCTGTTTGGCAATCCTACTTTGGGAATGACCTATGCAGAGATCGCAAATGATTCTTACGATGGATTGACAGGAGAAATTCAATGCTCGTTCTTGCACTATTTTCGGGCGCTTTGTCGTTTAGCTATCCTCAATCAACTGGTCCCTGAAGAACGCGTCACTAGCTTGTCCCAGGTCAATAATGATATAGAAAACCTGGAGCAGTTTTCACACCAAGCTCCAATGAATTTTCAGCATCAGGTCGATTTAATTAAAGCTGAAAAACATCGAGTGTTAGATCAAAGGCTGGAGGCGATTGACGCTTATGATCTCGCGATTGCTGGTGCGAAGGAAAATGGTTTCATCCAGGAAGAAGCCCTGGGCAACGAACTAGCGGCCAAGTTCTACCTCGATTGGGACAAAGATAAATCTGCTGCGGCCTATATGCAAGAAGCGTATCGCTGTTATACCCGCTGGGGAGCCAAAGCTAAAACGGATGATCTCGAACAGCGCTATCCTGACTTACTTCAACCCATTCTCCAGCAGATATCACAGCCCCTAAATCCTCTGGACACCTTAGCGAGTCTTGTGAATACGAGCCTATCGATTCATTCCTCGGCTTCCGTAACTGCGAACCGCCCCAACCTCAATACTAATCTCGATTTTGCGACTCTTCTAGAAGGCGCTCAAGCCCTTTCAGACAGTCTTCATCTCGATGAATTACTAGAGAAGTTAACCCAGATGATGCTGACAAATTCTGGGGCAGATAGCTTAGTATTGCTATTGCCAGAAACAGATAGTTCCTGGTATATCAGAGCTACTGCTACCTCTAAGACGACACAACTGGTTTCTGAACCCCTCATTGGCAATCCCAACTTACCCGTTCAACTGATTCAATATGTCCAACATACCCAAGAGATTCTGGCTGTTGATGACCTAGATACCGACTTAGCTATCCTTGATGCTTACCTTCAGCAACATCAACCTTGCAGTGTTCTGTGCATGCCCATCCGGTATCAAGGCAATCTCAATGGCCTACTGTATTTGCAGAATCAATCGACTTCGGGGGTATTTACGTGCGATCGCATCACCGTTCTCAACTTCCTCTGTTACCAAGCTGCGATCTCGCTAGAAAATGCTCATCTTTATCAGCTTGAGCAACATAAAGCAGCACAATTATCAGCTTCGGAAGAATGGCTCCAAAGGTTATTTAATCAGACCGCAGATGCTGTCTTTTTACTGGGAAAGGACGGGTTTATAGATTGTAATCAGGCCGCCATTGACCTATTCAGATATGCTGATAAATCTGGACTATTATCCATGCAGCCTTACCAGGTTTCACCGGAGAGGCAAGCCGACGGGCAGTTCTCATCGGATAAGGCGGAAGCCTTGATGCAAGAGGCGTTGCAAAAGGGGAGCGTTCAATTTGAGTGGCTCCATCAAAGTGCCAAGGGAGAAACTTTTTGGGCAGAGGTAACCCTGACTCCGATTAAATATCAGGAAGACATGATCTTCCACAGCGTTGTTCGGGATATTTGCGATCGCAAACAGCTCGAACAAGAACAAGCGAGACTCACTAGCATTCTGGAAATAACGCCAGATTGGATCGGTTTGGCCAATACTAAGGGGGAAAAGATCTGGGGTAACCAGCAACTAAACGAGCTGCGCCCAGACCTCAATCCTCAGGAACGAATCCCTATCACTACGTATCATCCAGAATGGGTGAATCAGGTTCTATTCAATAAAGGGTTGCCCACAGCAACGCAGTACGGGAGTTGGTCCGGTGAGCTAGCCGTTTTGGATTCTGAAAGCAATGAAATCCCAGTCTCGCTAGTTCTGATCGCTCATAAAGCGGCGGATGGCACGGTTGAACACTTCTCAACCATTATGCGCGACATTCGCGATCGCAAACAAGCTGAGACTGACTCTCGTCTGCTAGCGTCTGTAGTCGAGTCATCCAATGACGCGATTTTGACTAAGAACTTAGATGGAATCATCACAAGCTGGAATCAAGCTGCCACAGATTTATTCGGATATTTAGCAGCAGAAGCCCTTGGGCAATCAATCTTGATGCTGTTCCCATCGGATCGACGGCATGAAGAAACCCACATTGTCTCTTGCCTTAAGAATAAGAAGTGTATTGAAAACTTTGAAACCGTTCGTCTCCATAAAGAAGGATATCCGATTGATATTTCAGTTACGATTTCGCCATTAGTGAATAGCCGGGGTGAAGTGATTGGGGCCTCCAAAATAGTCAGAGATATTCGAGAGCGCAAAATAGCGGAGGATGCGCTGCGAGAGAGCGATACCAAATTCCGTAATCTACTCTCCAATCTGGATGGGGTGGTCTATCGGTGTAAACATGATCCCGCTTGGACAATGGAGTTTATGAGTGCTGCCATTACGGCCCTGTCGGGCTATCCAGCCACTGACTTTATCAACAATCGCAACCGCACCTATACCAGCATTATCCATGCTGATGATGTTGATACAGTTGACAAAGCCGTTAGTGAAGGGCTTGCTCTTCATCAACCTTTTTCAATGGAGTACCGTGTAATCCACCGGGATGGCTCGGTACGCTGGGTGACGGAAAAGGGAAAAGGTATTTTCGATGCCCACCAGCAGCTTCAACATCTAGAAGGGGTCATTGTCGATATTAGCGATCGCAAGGTGGCAGAAGAAAACCTTCGCTTCAGCGAACAGCGATTCCGGCGAGCCATTGAAGATGCCCCCTTCCCGATCATGCTCCATGCCGAAGATGGCGAAGTCCTCCAAGTCAACACCACTTGGACAGAGCTAACCGGCTACACCCATACCGACATTCCCACAACAACGGATTGGGCACAGCTGACCTATGGAGAAGATGCCGCCAGAGTTCTCAAAGAGGTGGTGGCTAAAAAGTACACCCTAACGTCCCGCTGCGAAGAAGGTGAATTTTCTATTCGAACCAAGGATGGTAAACACTGCCTCTGGCAATTTAGCTCAGCTCCGTTAGGAGCCTTACCCGATGGCCGTCGAACCGTTATTTCAATGGCGGTAGACGTGACCCAGCGACGGCAAACAGAAGAAGATCTAGCACAAGCTAATCAACAACTAGCCGAGTACTCCCACACCCTAGAGCAAAAAGTTGCTGAGCGGACCAAAGCGCTCAAAGTTGCGAAGGAACAAGCCGATAGCGCCAACCAGGCTAAGAGCGAATTCCTGGCCAATATGAGCCACGAACTCCGTACTCCTTTGAACGGTATCTTAGGCTATGCCCAGATATTAAATCGGTCCCAAACACTATCAGAAAATGATAGAGAGGGAGTCAAGGTCATCAAAGAAAGCGGCGATCATCTACTGACCCTCATTAATGAGGTCCTGGACCTGGCTAAAATCGAAGCCCGTAAACTTGAAATCAATCCGGTCCCCGTCCATTTACCCTCACTGCTCCAAAGTGTGGTGGCCATGTGTCAAGTTAAGGCAGAGCAAAAGGGCAACCTGTTTCATTATCAACCTAGCTCTCGCTTACCGGAAGGGATTGAAGCCGACGAAAAACTACTCTCTCAGGTCTTGATTAATCTGCTCGGGAACGCCATTAAGTTTACAGAAACTGGCTCAGTTACCCTCAAAGTCGATGTCATAGGTCAAACCGAGACTCAGGCTGATCTGATGTTCCGAGTAATCGATACAGGGGTGGGCATTGCCGAGGCAGATCTTGACAAACTTTTTGAGGCGTTTGAGCAAGTGGGTGACCCTCAAAAACAGTCAGAAGGAACTGGACTGGGGTTAGCCATTAGCCAACGCCTTACGCAACTCATGGGGGGAACGATCCAAGTTAAGAGCCAACTCGGTGAAGGTAGTGAATTTTTCTTCACCGCCACCTTCACCCTCACTCAGAGAGACATACAGGGACGGGATCAACAGCTATACCAGAACATTATTGGCTATACGGCTACTGACACCACACTACCAGCAGAGACTCGATATACCATTCTCCTTATTGATGATCGTTGGGAAAATCGTGTTGTACTCTTGAATTTGTTGGAACCTCTGGGCTTTAACATCCTTCAGGCAGAACATGGTCAAGACGGATTAGATAAAATCCGATCACTTCATCCTGATCTCGTCATTTCTGACGTGGCGATGCCGGTTCTCGATGGCTATGAATTACTCCAACAGATTCGCAATGATGAGGTCCTCAAATCTCAAAAAGTCATTATCTCTTCGGCTTCTGTCGCTGCGAAGAATCGCAAAATGGCGCTCCAGAGTGGTGGAAATGATTTCTTGTCTAAACCTATCGATGCTCAAGCCTTATTCCAAACCCTTGCTGAGCATTTGAGTTTGGAATGGATCTATGAGCAGGAGGATAACCTCGACTCTCCTGAGACTCACCCTGCTGAGCTGGTCTTACCTCCGACTGAAGTATTGGAAGAGCTGTTTGCACTATCTCAGTATGGTGATGTCACCACTCTACAGAAAAAAATGGATGGGTTAATAAACTCAGATCCGATTTACGTGCCCTTTGCGGCACCCATTCTGAAATTAACCAAATTATTTATGGTCGAAGCAATTCAAGACTTATTGGGCCAACAGATAGAAGAGAAAAAGACTAAGCCTATTGAGTAGGAAATACTATTGCCATTAATGAAAGTCGGTGATGTTGATCGGTTGTTGCAGTTGAGGTTGCAGGGGTTGATCGAATTGAATCACTAATCCCGGACTGTTGTGCTTGCCAGGAGACGATGTCTGCGAGGGAGTATCGCGTGCAGACCAGAGTAAATAACAGCTTCCTGGCGGTAGATCTGACACACTAGCAGGGTCTTGCGTTAGCCACATCACAGGGGATTGGGGGAGCGGCACCACCGCAACTTCGCCCGCTTGCACTTGAGCTAATACCTCTAAGATGGCTGGTCTGACAGTTTGCACCCCCGCTTGTCCCGTCCAGACCTGCATGTTTTGGTGTTGACCATAGACATAGAGAGATGCCGTCGCAATTACAGCTTGCTCAAAATTATCACCATGCCAATCACAAGTACTATCTAAGGCAATAGTGAGGGCTTGGCCGCCTGTAAACATTTCGAGTTCACGGGTTCGGAGTTCATTATGGCGGGCACTCGTGCGCCAATGCACCAATCGCAATGGATCACCCCGACGATAGGGGCGGATAGACCGCGTTACCCCTTCATTGTGATTGTGGGGGCCGATTTGTTGGGCTTGAAACTGGCGATCTTGATCTTGCCCTGCAAAATCTAAGAGGGGGCATTGCTCTAGGGGCAAAATCAAAGGATAGACCACAGCTTTGGCGGTTGCTGAACGACGGCGACGACACCAGAACAGGCCGAGGGGAGCCGCACTTCGCAACTGCACCGTTTGCCACCGATAGATGCCTCGGTGTTGGGGAGTGACCGCATAAGTCCAAGTATGGGTCTGTTGGGCAGGGATTTCAGAAATTGTCCCTGGCATTGTCTTCCCCCATTCCCTAGGCAAATCGTCAAAGACTTGCAGTAAAGCTTTGAGGGTTTTAGTCGGGTTAGAGATCTCTAGTTCTAAGTGCAGAGACTCACCCGCACTCACGGGCACAATGGCCCGGCGCTTGATCTGCAAACCTTTGAGGGTCTGCATGGGTAGCACAGCGGAGACCAGCAGCAGCCCTAGACCTAGACCACCTAGCACATAGAGCCAACCCGCTAGGGTATTGGCCGCGGCTAACAGGAAAAATGTGGTCAGACCCAAAATTACCCATCCAGCATAGGCAGGGGTGGCCCAATGGGTTTCTAAGCAAGTTGTTAGTTTGTGGGCCAGGTGCATGGTGAATAACCAGGA
The DNA here is from genome assembly GCA_937941595.1 of uncultured Acaryochloris sp. Lineage (GTDB taxonomy): Bacteria > Cyanobacteriota > Cyanobacteriia > Thermosynechococcales > Thermosynechococcaceae > Acaryochloris. Next base: position 7,265 of record CALDHF010000111.1, read on the forward strand.
GGAATCAAATCGCGAATTTAGCCTTACCTGTCTTGAGCATGCCCTGAGGAAGCGGTTGACCATGCAACCCCGCGAATAGAAAAATCTAGAAGCTGCATCGGATGGAACACAGGAACATCCTGGGATTGACCGTCTAGATGTTTACGAATCTGCATCGTACAGCCCACATTGGCAGAAGCTATAACGGCAGCGCCTGTCTGAGTCAGGTTCTGGACTTTTTGCTGCCCCAATTCTTCAGCAATGTCAGGTTGGAGAATGTTGTACACTCCGGCACTGCC
>CALDHF010000112.1 GCA_937941595.1 uncultured Acaryochloris sp.
CACTCACTGCAGTAATAGCGCTAAACCTCACCTTCAATGACAAGAATATTTCAAAATGAAAGTCCACTCGCCCCCTAAAAGTTGATGACGCTCCGAATCGATTCACCCTTATGCATCAAGTCAAAGGCATCATTGATTTTGTCTAAGGGCATGGTGTGAGTGACCAGGGAATCAATGTCGATTCTGCCATCCATATACCAATCGACGATTTTGGGAACGTCGGTGCGCCCTTTCGCACCTCCAAAAGCTGTGCCTTTCCAGACTCGCCCTGTCACCAGTTGAAACGGACGGGTGCTAATTTCTTGGCCTGCTCCAGCTACCCCAATAATGATGCTTTCGCCCCAGCCTTTGTGACAGCATTCTAGAGCCTGGCGCATCACCTCCGTATTGCCAATGCACTCGAAGCTATAGTCTGCACCGCCTTTTGTTAGCTCAACCAGGTAGGGGACTAAATCGCCTTCCACCTCTTTAGGATTAACAAAGTGGGTCATGCCTAGTTTTTCAGCGAGGGGCCGCTTCGCTGGGTTGAGATCCACTCCCACAATCATATTGGCCCCCACCAGGCGGGCTGCTTGGATGACATTCAGACCAATCCCGCCTAACCCAAACACCACCACATTGGCACCCGGTTCTACTTTGGCCGTATTGATTACTGCTCCAATGCCCGTGGTTACACCACAACCAATCAAACAGACTTTGTCAAAAGGTGCATCTTCACGGATTTTGGCCAAGGAAATCTCTGGGACCACCGTGTAGTTGGCAAAGGTGGAGGTGCCCATATAGTGAAATAGGGAATCATTACCCAAGGAGAACCGACTAGAGCCATTCGGCATTAGCCCCTTGCCTTGAGTCGAGCGAATCGCCTGACAGAGGTTGGTCTTGCCACTCAGACAATATTCACAGGCTCGGCACTCCGGTACATACAGGGGAATGACATGATCGCCTGGCTTGAGGGATTTAACATCAGGGCCGACTTCGGCCACAATGCCAGCTCCTTCATGACCCAAAATCGCTGGGAATAATCCTTCAGGGTCAGCACCAGACAAGGTATAGGCATCGGTATGACAAACCCCTGTAGCCTTAATTTCAACGAGAACTTCTCCAGCCTTTGGACCTTCTAAATCAACCATCTCAATACTGAGGGGCTGTCCGGCTGCTTGGGCCACCGCTGCTTTGACCTTCATCTGAGATCTCCTAAGGGGTTGTCTATGCGCTTTTTACTATACGCGCTCTCAGATTCAGACGATCAACAGGTTTACAAGTTTTACCACGCTCTTTTAGATGTAGGAAGACACATCTTCTTTACAGTCATCGGCAAGATAAGACAGGGCCTTAAAGCGTAAACCGACTAGCTGCTCATAGAGCGGATTGATCTTACACATGGGTGGAATATGGACAACCTTACGGCCAAACAAGGTAATATCCCGCTCAAAAGGGCATTGGGACGGAATCATTTTGCACAGAAACCGGGCCACTTCTGGATCTTCGATGTCTAGGCCATCTAGCCATTGACGAACAGGCTTGAGGGGATCGCGATGTTGTTTTTCCTTGGGTTTCGACGCAATCCCCGATTCTTCTCCATCCAAGGTTAGTCGCAAAGAGTCCACAGCAGTGAGCTGCACCCGCAAGCCTTGGGCAAAGCTTTCTAAGACCTGATCTTCAGCGCTGGAATAGACACCATCTGCTAGGGCGACCATTACGGCGGTGCGCAAAAAGTTTTCTGCGATCTTAGGATTGTCTCCCAAGCCAGCGGCTAATTCTTCGGGAGAAATGGGCTTAAAGGAATCGTTCTCTAGATCTGGGGTGAGTTCGTTGGCAACAACATCTTCGATCAGGGCCTGTTCTTCGGGATCAAAATGACCATCTGACCAAGCAATGGTGACTAATCCTCGGAGCCATGTGGAGGTCTGATCAGCTGTAAAGGCGGATTGTGAGCTAGTTGTCATAACGTTTTTTTGAAATTTTGTGCAGAGGATTCAGTGATGCTAGGGTCCTCAATGATTGTAACCTCAGAAAACTAAGGACGTTCGCGATTTAGAATACATCGCATAAACAAAAAACACCCTGAAACACTGGTGTACCGAGAGCCACAGATGAGTTGCTCACCGTTTCGGGGTAAGGTCAAGAAGGGTAATCACTGACAGTGTCTTTGCTAGGATGGCTCGCAACCCTAAACTGACTTACGATCGCGGCACATTGATTTTACATCCTCCGCCGAAAGGGAAAGATTGGCTAGACTTTGCTACTTGGGATGATCGGGTAGAACGATTTCGAGTGCCAGCCATTCAGTATCGGTCTTTGCTGACGGTCACCCACTCTACAGAGACGCGACTGGTAGACGATGCCAAAGCCTATGACACCCTAGACCTCGTACCTAGTCTGCAAATGGAGCCTTACCCTCACCAGCAAGAAGCCCTAGAGGCTTGGCAGCAACAGCGACGGGGCTTAGTGGTTTTGCCCACGGCAGCGGGAAAAACTTATCTGGCGCAACTGGCGATCCAATCCACCCAACGCAGCACCCTGATTATGGTGCCCACCTTGGATTTGATGCATCAGTGGTATGCCCATTTAGAGGCGGCTTTCCCGGATGCGGAGATTGGGTTGTTGGGGGGTGGCTCCCGCGATCGCACCCCGATACTGATTGCCACCTACGATAGTGCCGCTATCCAAGCAGAGAATCTGGGGAATCGCTATGGTCTCCTGGTGTTTGATGAATGCCATCACTTACCCAGCACCTTCAATCGGGTGATTGCTGAATATGCAATCGCACCGTATCGCTTGGGCCTGACGGCCACCCCTGAACGTAGTGATGGCAAGCACGAAGATCTAGATA
>CALDHF010000113.1 GCA_937941595.1 uncultured Acaryochloris sp.
AGCTTCGTATTGCGTTACTGTCGTAAGTGAAATATGTCTTAATTCTTCAGCATTTTGGACGGTAATACCGAAAATGGCAGCAAATAAGCAAGCTTTATGCTTAACCTGGGGATGCTCTGGATTCAAACAATGATCCCGTAGTTTGCGCATATCAACGACTGCATTGACTGAATTGGGAATTAAGTCTGTCACAGCCACTGTTTCTGACTTGGCACAAAAATTTACCGCATCAAAATTCCTATCAAGATGTTAGGCAATAGTCTGATTTTAAAATACTAATACAGGACCATAATGAGAAGAATAGAGATTTAAGTCTATAAAAACTTAAAATCAGCTCAATATCTCTGTTTTTGTAAATATAGAGAGTAAAACAGGGCCTAATAGGGAATGGTGAGCATTATGAATTAAGCCAGCATTCGTTGCCAACATTTCGCGCTGTTGAGGACTATAAAAATGCATAGAGCCACCCAGGCCAGCCACATTTTGCTGAGTCCCTAACTCAAACAATGTGGTGTAATCCACCAAATAAAACTGACCACCGGGCCGGAGGATACGACTGACTTCTACAAACACCTGTTGTGGATCGGGGTAATGCAAAAAACTGATCGTGCTAAAGGCGGCCTGAAAGTGATGATTTGCAAAAGGCATAGCCTCACTCGCCCCTGGAACAAAAATCAGGCGGGGGCGATGGCCGTTACTCCGGCGAGCCTGCCGCAGCATTTCTGAGGATAGATCCAGTCCCGTTCCCTGTAACTGAGGATATTGAGCCGCTAAGCGATTGAGAAGCTTACCTGTCCCACAGCCAATATCTAGGACAGCAGTGGGAGAATGGTCAGGCAAGTTTACATAGCTCAGCAGACGCTGATGGACGGCTTGATAAAATACTGTTGTGAACAGCCAATCATAATTGGGTGCCCAACGATCAAAGACTCTGGCCTTGGCAGTCAAAACATCTGAAGTCATTGTTCAATCAGTCTACAGTTGTGGTTATCCTAACAAGGGCCAACAGGACGTAACGGTATTTTTCATGAAAGTCTTGGCTAAAGCTTGACAGCTTGGGGAAGCAAACTGTTAAGATGTTCGAGCCTGAAAAAAACAACGCTATGTTGGGGCGTCGCCAAGTGGTAAGGCACCTGGTTTTGGTCCAGGCATTCGGAGGTTCGAATCCTTCCGCCCCAGTTTTATAAATAGAACATATCTTCAGGGAACAATCATTCCGGTTGCCTGGAGGTTTGTGCTAGTTGTCTCTGTGATTATCAGGTTTTGAGCTTACCCCGAACCCTAGCCTTTGATTTTGATGGTATTCTCTGCAATGGTTTGAGGGAATATTTTCAAACAAGCTGGCGCACCTATCGTCGTGTCTGGCCCACGTCTACCGATCAACCCCCGGCTAATTTAGCGGAGCAGTTTTATCTCCTCCGGCCTGTGATTGAAACGGGTTGGGAGATGCCTGTGTTGTTGCGCGCTATTCTGAAAGGATTTTCAGCTAAACAGGTGTTTGCCGATTGGTTTTCCATTCGCGATCGCATTGTTGCGGATGAAGATCTCAACACCAAGGATTTGGGGCAGCGCGTGGATAGCGCTCGCGACCAGTGGATCACCGAAGATTTGGATAACTGGCTCGCCCTCCATGACTTTTATCCCGGAGTGTTGGACCAACTACAGCAACTCTCCGTCCAAAAGATGGAGTGGGTGATTATCAGTACCAAGGAAAGTCGATTTATTCACACCCTGTTAACGGATGCGGGAGTCGATATTGGCCGTGATCGCATTTATGGCAAAGACTGTCGTCGTCCTAAATATGAAACGTTGCGGTTATTAAAACCCCAGCTTCCGGGTCCCATTTGGTTTGTAGAAGATCGGCTGCCTGCCCTCGAACAGGTCAAACAGCAACCGGATTTAGCTGAGATTGGCTTGTTTTTGGGAGAGTGGGGCTACAATACGGAGCGCGATCGCAAACTCGCAACCCAAGACTCCCGGATTCATGGCCTCACCCTCCAGCAATGCTGCAACTCACTCTCTGGCTGGATAGCCTAACTTACTGTTTACCCCTTTTAGTAGGACACTGAAGGTTAATTAGGGAGCAGGGATAAAGCAACACCGATCAACCCTGACAGCAGTAACACCAAACTACTCAGCGAAGCTATGGCAAATCCAGGCCCCCGTTTCTCTGCGGCCTGGTAATATCCCCAGGCATACAGCGCCCGGCCTACCACCCACAGCAATCCTAAACCTGCGCCCCAAATAGGATTGAGATACAGGCAAAAGATCCACAGCGCTGGCAAGAAAAAAACCAGTTGCTCCAACATATTTTGCTGGACCCGTAGCACCCTCTCAAAGTCAAGATTTCCTGACATCTGCGGCGCTGGAATCCCATATTTAGCGCGGGCACGACCCACATTAATCGTGACCACAAAGTAAAGCAGTAACGCCAGCAGGCTCACTAAGGCAGGCCAAGGGGACATTAGCAAATTCCTTTCCAAATTGACGGTGCATCAATAACAGTCAACCTGATCTTAAGGGACCTGTCTGGTAAAACTATGCCGATCCGGATATAACGTGCCTATTCTGCAACCAAGGGGCACTCTGGAGACTCCGTGTTTCTCAGAAGAAAAAAATTGCAGCTTTGACAGGGCCCCTCAGGATTGATCGCACATCGCAACAAAGCAGACCGGGCATTATATTGGCAATTGACATCACCAATGCTGCCATCCCCTGTGATGTCAACGGCATCATGGGTTGCAGGTTGCACATACAAAATCATTTGCTGGAGTTGATAACGGTTGGTTTGGAGCTGGTACCGATGACGACGCTCCAGAACGGTATACCGTTGGCCCTCTACATCTACCTGAGCACCCGGTTGGGGAACCCAGTCAAGATAAACCGTTCCCAGACAACGAGGGGGATGACTGAGCTGTATCTCCGTGGGAATCTCTGCTGCTTTCATACCCCGTGCCATGCGGTTCATTTATGTTACCGTACACATCTCCGCTATTCGACTCAAGTGATGCCCTCTGCTGCGATCCCTCCGCCTACCTTTGCACCCCCTTGGTATTTACAACAGGGGTTAGCCATGACCCTGTATGCGAGCCTGTGGTCCAGTCAACATTGGCAAGCCAGTCTCCAAGACCCGCAGCCCCCGTATCAAGAGCTGATATTTCGGGGTGCCCATGACGTTCCTATTTTTGCCTGGATGGCGGTGCCACCGGGTGCCCGAGCCACGATCATTGGCACCTACGGGATTACAGGCACTTTGGACAATCAATGGTTTTTGCAAATCTTGGGTCGCAAAGCCTATGCCCGGGGATATGCCGTTGTGCTCTTTGACTGGCGTGCCCATGGCCAAACGGCCCAACTATCCCCCGCTTTAACCTCAGATGGCCTCTATGAAGGTCCAGACTTTGTGCATATTGCCCAACACGCCCAACAGCTAGGGTGTCCCAGTCCCTTTTGGTTCACGGGCTATTCCCTAGGAGGACAACTGGCACTCTGGGGCATCCAAGCTGCGCAGACCATGGACATGGCCATTGCCGATGAGATTGGCGGCGGAGCCGTCATCTGTCCAAATTTGGATGCCAATCGTTCTCTCACCTATCTGGTCCAGCAACCCCTCGGACGATATATTGAGCGGGCCATTGCCCGAAATCTCAAAGCCTTAGCCTGGGAGATTGATCAGGCCCATCCAGGCGCATTAGACCCAGCCGCCATTGAACGAGCCAATAGTATCCAAGGCTTTGATCAAGAGTTAGTTATCGGTCCGTTGGGGTTCGAGTCAGTGCAAGCTTACTACGAAGCCAGTTGTCCTCTCAGGTTCTTATCCGATTTACAGCGGCCCACCTTGATACTCTATGCCGCAGATGATCCCCTGTTTGATCCTGATGTGATCATCGATCTGCAAACCCTCTGTGCTCATAACGATCAGCTCACGCTGTGGTTAACCCGTCAAGGCGGCCATGTGGGCTACGTTGCAGGGCTGCAAAGCCAGCGCCATCATCAAGATCCAGACCCTTGGTGGGCTTGGAATCGGATTTTGGAGTGGTGGGATACGCAGATGCCCAATCTCGCCCAAATTTAGGTTGCATCATTGGAATCTATTTTCGTATCATGCAAATAAAATTAACGGCGACCCTAACAACAGAGGTTATCAGGATTTTTTTACCAAAAAATTTACATTTTCTTCAATTTTTGATTATGCTGGTGTGGACTCTCGAACCGTAACGACCCTTTAACATTCACTGTAGATTTGGACAAGTGGGGGGAAAGAGAAAACTAACCTTGTTAATGATCTGCATTAAGAATGTTTTAAAGCGTAAAAGATTTTTCCTAGAAAGCCTTGATTAACCCAATCGCCTGTACCCGATTGATATTGTCCATACTGAGCAGCTTGCATGAAAACCCGGATACTTGTAATTGATGATGACCCTGCAATCGCAGAGTTGGTTGCAATCAACCTAGAAATGGCAGGCTACGATGTGGCCCAGGCAACAGACGGGATCAAAGGCCAAGCATTGGCCGTCCAGCTACTGCCAGATTTGATTATATTGGACCTGATGCTGCCCAAGGTGGATGGCTTTACCATTTGCCAGCGTTTACGCCGTGATCAGCGCACCTCTGATATCCCGATTTTGATGCTGACGGCTCTGAGCCAAACCCAGGATAAAGTCGAAGGCTTTAATGCGGGTGCCGATGATTACCTCACCAAACCCTTCGAACTAGAGGAAATGTTGGCACGGGTGCGAGCTTTACTGCGACGTACCGATCGGATTCCCCAAGCCGCCCGCCACAGCGAGATCTTGAGCTATGGCCCTCTAACCTTAGTGCCCGAACGATTCGAGGTGTTATGGGTTGATAAGGTCATTAAGCTGACGCGCTTAGAGTTTGAGCTACTGCACTGCCTGCTCCAACGCCATGGCCAAACAGTGTCCCCCAGTGAAATTTTGCAAGAAGTCTGGGGATATGATCCCAACGACGATATTGAAACGATTCGGGTCCATGTCCGCCACTTACGGACTAAGTTAGAGCCGGACCCTCGCCATCCCCAGTTTATTAAAACGGTTTATGGGGCGGGGTATTGCCTAGAGTTACCTCAGACCTCTGAAACCGAGGATGCAGAGACTAATAATGAAGAAAGTCAGGCTTCTGTGACCTAGATTTCTGGCAGATTGGTTCATGAGTCTTTACTCCAATTCAGCATCTACATCAGATGTCCTGGTGCTGGGGGCATCCGGCACTAATACACTGGTATCGCTGATGGGAAAGCGATTCATTAATAGCTGTGCTCGCTTAGCATTTTTCTGTAATTCCGGGGAAATATGAGGCACATGGGGAATTTGTGAGAGAAAGTCCAGGGTGCGCCGCAGGATACGCACTAAATCTCCTACATCTAGGCTTGTACTCTCACAGAGGTCACGCCAACTAATGCCTAAGGCCCATTGTTCGACTAAGATCACCAGCTCCGTATCTAAGTAGGCAGGGAAGAGGACATTATGGTGGTGCTGCTGTTGTATCAGCTGACGTCGCAGGGGCCGCAATTGCTTTAAGACCTGGCTGATTTCAGGGTTAAGGCGAAATTTAGTCCAAAAATCGGTCCGAGTATTTTCGACTACCAAGGCTGCACATACGGCAGCTAGAGTCTGAGGATCTAAGGCATCTAACACTTGCGAATGCAGCGCTAATCCCAACCACAATTCATTTTCACCCCGTAAGGCCGCCGTAATCTGTCCTAAGGAGGTGGGGCTAATATCCTCTAAGCAGTGAAAATGACGTAAGACCTCAACCAGCGCCATAAAGGCTTGCCACTGATGTTGAAATTGACGGTTGAATTTAGTCTGGCGATCCTGGATTTTCTTCTCTAGGCTTTGAATCCGTCGTTGCCACCGCAGAAATTTATGGTGATCCTGTCGAGAGGCATGGGCAGGATGTTGATGGAGTTGACTTTTGATAGCCTGCATTCGCTGTTGCTGTTCCACCACTTCCGGGGCAGGCTGCCAACTGCTATCAGGGATGAGGGCAGCGATTGGGGCACTGATAGCATCTCCCGATTGGACTTGTCCCGGTTGGACCAAGGTCGTTGGCACAGATAGATCTAGCAAGGTTTTGGAAGACTTTAGGGGCGCATGGATACTGATGACATCGCGACGAGCAACCCTATACCAACGATTGTCTTGGCTCAAACAGGCTAAATGCGGAAACTTCCCAGAACTCGGTAAAGGCGCGACGAACACAGCGGCGATGGGCTTTTGTGATTTGGGGTGACTCAAACCCACAATGACCCCAGGTTCTAAATGGGGAAGGTGCAATACCAATTCCTGGGAGCGAGTGTCTTGGGCTTGCTGCTCCAATATTTTTAGCAAGCGACGTTCTTCTTTGAGTCGCTGTCGCAATTTCTGATAGCTGTTTAAGGTCTCTTCGTCTACGGCTGCCAGCTTATTGTGGAGTTGGCTCAATTCTTGTTGTAAGTCGACGATGGCCTGTTTCTGGGGCGAGAGCTGCACACTGGCAATATATTGTCCAAAACTTTTATCGATTAAGCTTTTGGACTCATCCAAGGTTCGCGTTTGCAGCAAGTTCAAGACCATGCCATAGCTCGGTGTAAATTGGCTGACCAAAGGGTCAGGTCCGATGGTGGCCAGATAGGCTGCTTCTTTGGCACCTTCAAACGGAGTTTGCACCGTGACGACATAGCCTTGATCGTCCATGCCGCGTCGTCCGGCCCTACCTGACATTTGCAGAAATTCTGAGGCGGTCAGGAGTCGATGACCCACATCAGTCCGTTTAGAGAGACTGGCAATGATGGTCGTGCGAGCGGGCATGTTAATCCCTGCTGCCAGGGTCTCAGTAGCAAAGATAACCTTGATCAATCCCGCTTGAAATAACTCTTCTACCCAGGCTTTCCATTGGGGGAGCAACCCAGCATGGTGGGCCGCAATCCCGTGGGCGATGGCGGTAAATTGCTCCCCTTGGCCCACCTCAGGATTCTGGTGGCGAAAGCGGGTAATGTGCGTTTGGATCTCTTTGGATTCTGAGGGGTTGAGGAGATTGAGGTGAGCGGTGGATTGAACGGTGCGATCGCAGCCTTTACGACTAAAGATGAAATAAATGGCGGGCAGCATATCTCGCTGGCGAAGTTGCTGCAAAATAGCCAGAACGTCAGGACTATCGGCTCGGCGTTTGTGACGATGGCCGTGGTGGTTTTTAGCTTGCGATCGCAACCGAGGATTGATCTGCGTTTTTTCAGCATTTAACAGGGGAAACACACCTTTGACATTTGCAAAAAAATATTGCAGAGGCACGGGTCGCCAATCGGACTCAATTAACACCGTGGACCCATGAACCCAACTCATCCAATCTGCCAATTGCTGAGCATTGGCAATCGTTGCTGACAACGCAATCAGTTGAATGTCAGGCGGACAATAAATAATCGACTCTTCCCAGACCGTGCCCCGCTGACGATCATTCATATAATGGCATTCATCCAAAATCACTGATTCAACGGCGTGCAGGGACGTATCTACCGTCGTTGTCAACGTGCCATACAGAATATTCCGAAAGATCTCCGTCGTCATCACCATAATCGGCGCGTCCCGATTAATCGAGAGATCGCCTGTCAATAACCCCACGGCCTCCATCCCAAAACAGTGCTGAAAATCGCGCAATTTCTGATTAGAAAGCGCCTTGAGCGGGGTGGTATAAAAGACTCTGCGGCCATGTTGCAATGCCCGATAAATGGCATATTCACCCACCATCGTTTTACCTGATCCTGTAGGAGCAGACACCACCAGCGATTTATCCGCATCCAATGCAGCCACTGCCTGTTGCTGAAACTCATCCAGCTGAAACGGAAATAATTGCTGGAAGTCAGGCACTGAAATGGGCAACGTACTCACTCACTATCTAGAACAAAAGCTCAGGAAAATACTCCCTGAGCTTTAGCATAGTCTGTTACCCACTCAGCAGTTCTTATTTGACTAAAACTTCGCCATTCAACATCCGCTGAGCTGCTTCCAACAAGGCTTCCTCTAAATAAGGCTTGGTGAAGTATCCCTTGGCTCCCAATTCCGTCGCCATTTGCTTATGTCGTGCTGCCCCTCTTGAGGTCAGCATGGCCACTGGCAGATCCTGCAAATCATCATCCTGCTGCATCCGGGATAGCAGCTCTAAGCCATCCATACGAGGCATCTCTACATCGCAGAAGACCAAATCACAAGGGAGTCCTGACCTCAGCTTTTCCCAGGCTTCTTGACCATCACGAGCCTGTTCAACCCGATAGCCCACCTTGTTAAAGGTCATCGACAGCAACTCCCGCACTGTAATCGAATCATCAACAATGAGCACCATGGGATCGCTATCCTCTTCCACTTCTGTGTTCTCAAGGATACTTTTCCACAGATTGCTATTCACTTCCAGGCGATCCAAACACAGATCAACCAATTCCATCACATCAGCAATAGCCATAATCCCGCCATCACCCAGCACCGTTACCCCGGCAATGCCCATCGGCTTAGGTACAGGACCCGCCAGCTGTTTAATCACAATTTCTTGCTCAGCCAAGACCTGTTCAACTTCAATTGCCACAAGATCCTCTGCACTCCTGAGAATGACCACGGAAGCCATACCATCATCCTGGGTCGAATTGCCGCTATAGGCGTTGTTACGTTTAAACCTGCGGTTATAAGCCAATAAATCTCCTAGGGGTTTACAGGGCAGTTGCTTATCTTGCCAAGCCACCATCACTTGGCCATCAGCATCCTGCTGTAACTGTTCTTTAGGAATATCAATGACATCTTGTACCCCATCAATGGGGAAGGCGATTTGCACCGAATTATGAATACAACATAAGGCCTTAGTAATACTGAGAGTCAAGGGTAAACGAATCGTGAATGTTGTGCCCTTACCAATCCCCGAATCTGTATTAATGACGCCTCGGATTTCATGGATGCTATTTCGAACCACATCCATCCCTACACCGCGCCCTGCTAGGTCGTTCGCTTGATCTTGAGTTGAGAAGCCTGACCTAAACAACAGCGCATATGCTTCTTGGCGGGTGAGATTATTCGCCTCATCGGGCGTGAGCAAATTTTTCTCGATGGCTTTGGCTTTGACTCGATCAATATCTATACCCGCACCATCATCTGTAATAGCAATAACTGCTTGGTTACCCTGGTAAAACGCCCGGAGTTTAATCACCCCTTCTGGCGCTTTGCCCAAAGATTGACGCACATCAGGCGACTCAATCCCATGGAACAAGGCATTATTAACCAAATGAGTTAGTGGATCATATAAGCGCTCTAGAATACTCTTATCAATTAAGGTTTCACGACCTTCAAGTTCCAGTCTGGCCTGCTTCCCGCATTTAACAGAAATATCGCGCACCGCTCGTGGCAGTCGTTCCGCCACCTGGGAAAACGGAACCATCCGTGATGTCGTCAGTCCTTCTTGGACCTGAGTTGTAATTTGTCGAAACATGCGGGTTACTTGCTCAGTACCCTCAACAATAAATTCAATATCTGATGCGGCCTCACGAACCCGAACGATGCGCTCAATCATCTCTTGGGATAAAGTATGAAACCCCGTAAAACTATCCATCTCCAGAGCATCAAACTGCTGGCCCGTAGCATGATTGTCAGCAGCCCCAGTGCCACTAACCACTTGCTGCTGTCGACTACTCAATAAAGAATTTTCCAACAACGAGCGCTCGTAGAGATCTTCCATATTGCGCCCTAGATCATTGAGCTGTTGGACTTGCAACAACAAATTATCCAGAAACTGTCGCAAACGATTTTGGCTATCCTCAAAAGAGTTACGGCTAACGACCAACTCTCCAATCAGATTACCCAAGTTATCAAGTTGCTTGACCGGCACTTTCATCGTCTGAGCAACTGTGCTACTGCGTCTTAACGGCTGCTTAGTATTCGCTTTCTGCGATGTAACCTTTTGCTGATCAGGGCGACTCGGTTCTTCGAGGAGTTTAGCTAAATCGTCAAAGTCATCTTCCTGAACAGCGTTAGCAGAGGGGACAGGAGTGGGGGCATCTGCTAGCAGATCATCCAACCCAGAAAAATTTCCCCCTGCCTGAGCAACGGGAGCAGCAGGCTCATTCTCGATGTTCAATGCAGGCTCATTAAACAAATCATCTAGGAATGAGTCTGTACTTTCTACCGAGGTTGATGTATTGGCACCATCCTCAGCAAATAGGTTTAACCAATCATCCGTATCAGCAGCGGCCGGACTGACCAGATCGCCGAAATCAAGCGCTGGCATCAAATCAAGCAATGCTGCCATCGGCTTCACATCGGTAGATTGTTGGGCCAAAATCAAATCTCTGGCTTCCTTAATATTAGGCACAATCACGCCCGCCAAGGTTGCAAAAGAATTATCAGGATGGGCAATAACGATCCCAGCTACTTCCAACAACTCAGACCAGCCAGTCAGTTTAAACTCTTGACCAATTTGGGAGAGATTTTGACAAATAGCCGTTAACGCTTGCCGACTCTCAGGTGTATCTTGCTGTTTAAATAAGCCCAAAATTTCTCGTAAATGTTGTAACACATCCTTCTGAAAAATTTCGATGCACTGAGCATCCAGAACAATGGGTTCGACCACTTCCTTGGCGGCGGGTATTGGTGCTGACTCACTACTCAGTAGAGAACTAAGATCAATATTGGGACCCGCAATATCATTCAAATGCTCGTTCAATTCAGTAAAGACAGGTTCCACTTCCAACAATGTCTTTTCAGCCATCTGGTCTGACAAGCCAGAGGCTTGTTCTAATTCCCCTGTAAGTACATGTAGGGCATCAAAACTCTTAAATAACAAGGTCTCAAGCTTTTGGTCAACCTGAATCGAATGCTCTTTGAGAATCTTAAAATAATCTTCCAAACGATGGGAAATATGCTGAATACTATGAATTCCCAGCATTGCCGCCCCACCTTTAACTGAATGGGCTGCCCGGAAAACTTCGTTCAAAGATTCAGGATCGGCAACAACGGTCTGCAAATTCAGCAAACCATGCTCAATTGTATTGAGGTGCTCTTTAGCCTCCTCAATAAAGTAGACCATAATCCGCTGCTGTTCTGGCTGCATTACCATCTCCCCTAGGATTCTGTAAAAAAATAAGTCAAATATAGATTCAGAAAATTAGCTGTTGGCTACTTAGAATTCAGTGCCTTCGACTCTGAACCGTTCCACAGAGGATTGAAGCTCACTCGCAACACTCACCATGTTCCGTAGTGAATCTGAAACCCGTTGAGCTTCTTGTGAGGTTTCCTGAGCAGTCAGTTCAACAGACTGCATCACTTGAGAAACATAGCGTGATGTTTCTGTTTGTTCAGCAGTCGCTTGGGTAATAGACCCCACTAGCTGATTAATTTGAGAGGAAACCTGAATAATGTCGTCCAACGAACGCTTGGCTTGTTCTGCTCGTTGGGTACCTTCAATCACCTGTTGTGTCCCTTCTTCCATTGCCATCATCACCGAGCTCGTTTCACCTTGAATTTGTAAAACAATTTGCTCAATCTCTTTTGAAGATTTAGCAGCCCGATCGGCGAGTTGACGAACCTCATCAGCAACAACTGCAAATCCTCGCCCTGACTCACCCGCACGGGCCGCCTCAATACTGGCGTTCAGGGCAAGCAGGTTTGTTCGTGAGGCAATCTGCGAAATCAGACCCACAATTTTTGAAATTTCTTGGGATGATTCAGCTAGACGCTTCACCTTACGGGTACTCTCAGCCACTGTCTCTCTAATCTGGAGAATACCAGCCACTGTGCTTTCCACCGATTCTCCGCCCTTCAGAGCAGCCTCAGTCGCCTTTTGGGCAACTTGATCCGCAGCTCGGGCACTTTCTGCCACTTGTTGAATTGAGGTGGTCATCATTTGGACCGAGTTCAGAGACACAGCCAGTTCTTCTGCCTGACGTAGGGCATCAGACGATAAACTGCGAGCAAATTCTTCGTTGTCTGCCGCCCCTTTATTAACCTCTTGAGCTGCGACTTTAACCTGTTTAACAATTTTTTGCAGGTTATAGATGGTGAGGTTAAAGGAGTCGGCAACTGCGCCCAAAATGTCTGCTGTCACCTCTGCTTGGACCGTAAGGTCACCTCGAGCAGCCCCTTCCACATCATCAAGAAGCCGAATCACCTGTCGTTGTAAATCTTCTTTTGCTTTTTCTTGCTCTTCTGCTTTGCGTTGAACTTCAGCCGTTGTCGACTCAATAAAACGAGTCATCTGGTTAAAACTATTGGCCAATTGACCAAATTCATCTTTGGAGAATTCAGTCGCTCTAACACTCCAATCTCCCTGAGCCACAGCTGTTAACTGAGTCTGCAAGTCATTGGTAGAAGACTTGATTTGTCGGGTCATAATCTGCCCTAAAGCCAGAGTTGTTGCTCCCCCTGCCAAACCAGCAGCTAGGGCACCCGCACCTGTCGTTGCTAGGGATTGAGAACTTAATTGACCGGCACCTACCACTGCTAATGCGGAGACACCCCCGGCAGCGACAGATAGGATGATTTGCTTTTGCTGTAGGGTCGCATTAGCAAATGGCGCCAAAATACCACTAGGCCGTTTTGCCAGTGAAGCTCCCCCATCTTCATAGAGCATGCCTCCTTCCCGTTGATTTGCAAGAAAGCCGGACTGAGGAGCCAAATTATCAGATTCATTGAACTCATCGATGGCTATTGCTTGGGGATTATTAGCGACATCGATCAGCCCCGTATCACCAATGAGATCCTGCTCATCCTCGGCTAAATTCAATAAGCTTGGATCGAGGTCAAACTCTGTGTCTGGGTCAAAAAGATCCATCTCTCCTTGTCCATCCAAACTACCCATGGACAGTTCCCCTGATAAATCGATTCCTGACATGGGAAACTCGGTTTGATCAATAGAATCTATGTCGAGGCCTGCCGATTGCATCGTATGCTCTCCAGCTAGGTCAAAAGGCTCATCCCAAGATTCTGCCCCTGCCGAGGACTGCATGGATTCCTCAGGACCGCTATCGTTCTCTGGAAGGTTGTTTGGCATAGCAGAATCGTCTACGCCACTGACAATATCGGATGGCCGAGTATCTGAATTTTCTGAATCGGATGTTGAATGGTTCTTATGCATGAGTAACGTATCATCTTCTCCATCAGCGAAACTATCCGAGACCAATGGCTGACTGTCAATATTTTCAGTGGCCAGAGGGGCGGAAGTATAATCATCAAAGGGGTTAGGTTCTACTGCAATAGGATTGAAGTCATCTTCCCTTGCAGCTAATGTCTCACGAACAGGACTAGCCTTCAGTGAGGTAGAGGTTTGAGCATGATTTGTTCCGTTGTATTGCAACCCGGTGCCATTCGTCATGGCTAAAGCAGCACTATTGCTAGTATTTACCTGTATTGATTCAGAGGGTTTGTGACTATATTCTAAGTATTCTGTTGAATCTGCCAAGCTATTCCGAGCACAATCTAGCAATTCAGGGTCTTGAGTTAGCTCTAGCACAGATTTATATTGCTGATTGGCTATCTCATATTGCTGCAGACAACTGTAGATATGACCGCGCAACAATCGCAGATTTGGATCGTCAGGATACTCTCTTACCAGATGATCTGTTGTTGCAGCAGCTTCTTCATAGTGCCCTTTCATATAGTCACTAACTGCTTGTTGATAGTCTTGTGTATATTGAGTACTTAATGACATCTGCCTGCTCCTGCCACTGGATAAGTCGAAATGCTAACTGAAGCGAATAAATTCTAGGATGGATTGCGATAGAGAACGCTTGTGAAACTATTTGGGGTGAATTAAACCATTAAGACTGAACAAAAATAAGGTTCTACAGCTGAGGTACTAAGACTTAAAATAGTCGAAAGATTAAGTTGCCCATCGCGCAGATCTCAGAATTGCTTCTGGATCCAGTAATTTCAAGCACTGATTGAATTCTTCGCCAAGTCGCCATTCCCCCTTTAAGAAAGGCGCCATATTGTCGGAGGCACTTAGAGACGAACTAAGTTTGTCAGAGTCCAACCAGTCCATCCCCATCACTTTGTCTACAGCGAGACCAACAGTAATATCTTGGGACTCAATTGCAATGACAGAAATCTCCTGACAATCAGTGTCTAAGGATTTTGTATGACCTAAAAACTGGCCGATATCAGTAACCCAAATGACCTGGCCTCTCAAATTCAGCACCCCCATCAGTACAGGAGAGACATTAGGAACGGGTGTAACTTGCTCCGGTGCTAGAGCAAGAACTTCTCGAATGCCTTGAGCTGGCAATGCAAATTCCTGCCCAGATTCGATAAAAAATCGTAAAAAAAGGTCGCCCTCAGGGTTTTGTAATTCTTGTAAACCGGAGAACTGTCCAGATTCTTGTTCAATGGAGATATCTTGATGACTAACCATAGTGACCTACCCTATCTAGTAATTGCCTAACTGTGACTAGTAATTCTTGTGGTTGAATCGGTTTGGTCAGATATGCATCTGCCCCCTGTTTCATCCCCCAATACCGATCGAACTCTTCTGTTTTAGAAGAACAAATCACAACAGGAACATTTTGAGTTGCTGGGTTAGACTTGATTTTGCGACAGACCTCGTACCCATTCATGCGAGGCATGACAATATCTAGGACAACAATATCAGGTTGTGTTGATTGGATTTGTTCTAGCGCCTCTACCCCATCCGTAGCGATTAATACCGTTAATCCGATGTCTTCGAGAGCGTTGCTCATCAGTTGGCGCTGTGTAATACTGTCATCAACTACTAAAACTTTTTGCATCTATTACTACCTGACACCTTCACTAGGGCTGCTCACACTCAGTTTGGTCGCTAAAGCAAACCCGATTTTATCTGAAATTTTTACCAGACAAAAGTCAATTTATGTTCGCTTTGCGGGTCTAAACATACTATGACATCGAATAAAGGAGTCATGGTAGGTTTTACCCCCTGCGAATTTAGGATACCCTCCCTTAACATACAATTTGCCAAGGTGTTAATTGTTTTGTTTTCAAGGGAGAAGGCGTGCCTCTAGGGTCTATCTGTTTTATTCAGACAACATGCCAAAAGGCTAGAGTTTTTGGGAATCATTTATTTGGGGGAAGCTGTTTTCCCTTGTTATAGTTGAGCATGTACTCATGCCTGAGTATTGGCTAAACTCTTGAAGTTGGCTAATCTTGATGGAAGGGGATTCTTAACCATAGATAATTGTGTTGAAGTGAAAGCTTAGCTTTTACGCTGAACGTTAGTTATTGACTGTTCAATCGCTTGCCAAATGAAAGGGTTGCATCTTTGTTTGACCAAGCTCAGGTGCCAGTAGAATCAAGAGGGTGATGGGTGTGCTGTATCTTGCAGAAGTACACAAAAAAAACGGCTTTATGGGTGCTAAGACAGAATTAAAACTCTTAGCCCAAAAGCAATCTGAGCATAATTGGAGTCCAATATCTGGCGAAGAACTACTCCCCGCAGATGCTGCTAACGACTACAATGCTGGTGTTCTCGTTTTAGTCGAGATGGATGGCAATCAGCAACTTAAAAGTATTCAAGATGCCACGCGCCAATTGGTCGGAATTCTCAAAAGTTTTTCTCGTATGCGGGAAAAATTTCGTACCCAAGAGGAAGAAATCGAGGGTTGGAAGCAATCTCTCATTTACCAAAGCCAAGAGTTGACCCGGCGTGAAGTCGATATGGAAGCTCGGGCAGAGGAAATACACGAGTGGGAAGCTGAAGCTGAAAAAATTGAGCAACAGCGTCAGGAATTTGAAGCAACTCGAACCCAGCTACTGCAGCTCAAAGAACAAATGGAGCAAGACCGCCAACAGCTAGAAGAAGGTTGGGGCAGCTTAAAGAGTGCTCAGAATCAGTCGGAAGCGGGTTTGTCGGATGATCAGGTTCGTCAAATTGAGCAGCTATTGAATCAATTAGACCATGCCATGGCTAGCGGAGCAGGTAATCCTGAACAGTTGCTAGCCAGCGTTGATCAGCAATATATGCAGCTGAATGAGTCTTGGCAAACCCTAGAGCAAGATCGCAACCAAGTACAGCAGCAACAAGCTCATCTTGATCAGCAACAGTCTGAATTGGAGTCTGCTTGGCAAATATGGCAGCAAACTCAAAGCTCTTTGGAACAAACAAAGCTGGATCTCAGGGTACAAGAGCAGACCTTAACGCTTAAAACTGAACAAAAAGATCGGTTAAGCGAGCAATTGCTGGCCCAAACCAAGCTCTACCAAGAGCTGAGACAAATCAAAGGAGGTACAGGTGAGCAAGCTGATGTGCAAGCCTTGCGGGACATGCCGATTGAAGAGCTAGAAGCAACTGTTGAAAAGTTGAATAAAGAGCTGGTCAAACTCTCGAGCTTTGTCAATGATCAAGAGGAAGAGCTCAAGTATCAGCTCCAAAGTATTGAGGAGTTGGAAGTAAAACTCCAACAGGCAAGTGAGTATGATCAACTGAGCCTGACTGGGGAGGTGGAGGATGAACGTCAGCATTTTCGCCTATTAGATGAAACTCTTGAAGGCCAGAGGCAAACGCTGAAGGAACGAGAAGCTATCCTCTATTATCACCAAGATATTTTGTATCAACGCAAGCGATCGCAGCAAAATAAGTTTCATCAGGCATCAACGATGGATTTGGGGCCAATTGTTGAATTGGCAGCGCTAGAGCAGCAAAAGCAAGAACAAGCTCTCCAGCAATTAGAAGACGAACTCAATGACCTGAATGCATCTATGCAGCTCGCTCGCGAGACTCTAGAGACAACCATCGCGAACCAGAATAATAAGCAACAACAGTTACAAGAGCAACAACAAAAGCTAGAACAGCAAAAAACTGCCCTTGCTGTTCTCTGGGGCAAGATTGAGACGTCTGACCATTTATTGCGACCCATTCAAGACACATTAGCAGTGCTCAAAGGTCAACTCGTCACATCATCCGATGGGGAACCACTGGACAATTCTTCCCATTCTGCGTTGCAAGAGCTAAAACAAATGTTTATGACGATCGGCCAAGGTAGCACAGCCACTCACTAAGAATGGTTGAAGCTTACATACGTCTCAAGCACCTGGTCTCACGACTCATCACTGGGTGCAAATTGAGCAAATAGTTCAGCACCTGTCATATCATGCGTTTCATTAACAAAGCTATAGAATCCAGGTTTTTCATCAATAAAGACTTGGTGATCAAAGATAAATGCTTTGCTGTCGGCAAACAAACCGACCGGTATAAAGTATTGCTGACTTTCTTTTAAGCGGTAGAAAAGGTGCGTACCGCAAGTGTGACAGAATCCTCGCTCAGCCCAGTTAGAGGAGTTAAAGACCGTAATATTCTCCTGTCCAGCGAAGGTCACATCGGTGCCACAGTCTGCGACAAACAGGGGGCCGCCAGTCCATTGTCGGCAAGTTTTGCAATGGCAAGTACCCACTTTAGGATCCATCGCTTTGGCCACAAGCTGTATGGCTCCGCAAAGGCAGCTTCCTATTGCTTCTAACTTTTTAGACATGTACTTATCCCCATACATATGGAAAATACATGGGCATTATAAGGTCTGTCTACGGGATATTGGTACCAGAGATAGAACGGAACGCATTATAACTCTGCTTAGACCTCGGGACAGCACCTGAAAATAGGTGTTTTTCAGGTATTTCCTAAGCATTATGGATTGTTTCTATAATCTGAAAGCGACACTCTACTCGTTCGTCTAGGCAATAGACTTACGCCAAGAACACTGATGATTATATTGGGCAGCCATGCCCCTAACCATGGAGACACCCATCCTAATCGCCCCCAGGCATCCGCTATAAAAATCAACAGATATTGGCCGAGTATCAAGACCAAGCTGAGGCCAAAACCACTACTTACGGCTAGTCGGCGGCGACTCATACCTAAAACACTACCCACTAGCCCAAACCCAAAAACTGTAAAGGGCAAGGCTACTTTTCGATGAATTTGGGTTTCTAAAGCCCGAGCTTTGGCGGGTGCATGCTGCTGTCGGAAAATTGCTAAAGTTTGACGAGCCATGGCGAATGTCATGGCATTTGGATCGATTTCAGTCAGTGTGATTGGTTGATGGGGAAGCTGAATCTGCTGTTCTGCGAATTCTAGGATATATGGGTTAGTACCATTGTTAGGAATGGCATAAATACGACCCTTTTTGAAGGTCCAGGTATGCTTTTCTGAATTCCACGTGGCTGATTTTGAAGAGATGACTTGCTGGCCTTCTGGTGATGTCCAATCTATAACGGTTAAGCCATATAAGGTCTGTCCTTCAGATGCTTGAGCATAAAAAAGGCGTCGCAGCTTTTGATGGGGGTCATAATCTTCGTAAACAATGGGATGTTCTTGCCGTGCAAAGTTGCCTTTTTGGACGGTTTGTTGCAATAATTGCTGGGCTTGAGATTGGCTCGCGGGAACGATGGTGGTTGTTAAGCTCAACATTAAAATGAATGCCAAGACTGAAAAGCAGAAGCTAGCCTGAAGCAAGCGTCTTATCCCCGTACCTGCTGATTCCATAGCCATTAACTCACGATCCGTCTGTAGACGAGAGAAGGTGAGCAAGCACGTTAGTAATACAGCCATGGGAATTGACAAGCTGATGAAATAGGGCAACTGGAGAACGAGGATTGCCAGTGCGATCGCAATCGGTAACTGAGCCTCCGCAACCTGACGCAGCAGATCAAACAACACGGCAGCCGAAACCCCAATTGCAGAAAAAGCGCCAATCCCCCATAAAAATGGCTTCAACAGCTCCCCAAACAAATAGCGATCAATCAGGGGAATAGCACGCCACAACATGAGTTAACCTCAGCATGAATCGTTCATAGAGCTATTATCTATTGAGAGCCAGCATTATCGACAAAACTGATCGCCCAAGTAATACTGACGGACTAACGCATTTCTGTAGAGTTCTTCCGGAGTGCCAGCCGCTAAAAGTTTACCCTCTCTAAGAATATAAGCCCGGTGGGTAATGGCTAAGGTTTCACGAACATTGTGATCCGTAATCAAAATACCAAGATTGCGATCGCACAATTGAGACACTTTAGCCTGCATATCTGCTACCGCAATCGGATCAATCCCGGCAAAAGGCTCGTCTAATAGTAAAAACTGAGGTCCATCTATCCCTATCGCCAAAACCCTTGCTAACTCAGTCCGTCGTCGTTCACCACCAGACACATGCATCCCTGGGGTATTCGCCACATGTTCTAATTGAAAATCAGCTAATAGAGTGGTTAGCCGAGGACGCCAGTGCTGCCGAGGTACCCCGGATTGTTCCATGACTAATAACAAATTATCGCGGATACTCAAGTGCCGAAAAATACTGGGATCTTGCGCCAGATAACCAATTCCTAACCGTGCGCGTTGGTGCAATGGTAGGGCTGTAATATCTCGACTCCCCAACCAGACATGTCCTTGATTGGGTTTTTCTAATCCTGTAGCAATATAAAAAGTGGTTGTTTTTCCAGCACCATTGGGGCCGAGCAACCCCACAATTTCACCCTGATGCACAGACAGGGTAACGTCTTGGAGAATAGAGTGACCTTTATAGGACTTGCTAATGTTCTGTAGCAGAATCCGCAATGATTTTTACTCCTAGTCCACGCCGCGGATTGGTTATCTAGACTCACAACACCAGTCACCCGAGATAGATTAAGGGTGACAAACTACTCAGCAACGTGAATGTTGGTTTCTACAGACTTTTCAGTGTAGGACTGAGCCTCAAATCGGCCTTCATCAATCAGGTAAGTCATCTTATCTGCCTGAAGATCATTCCCTTCATGTTCAACCAACACATCTCCTTCTAGGAGAATACGGCGTTCACGGCTGAAATATTGGACTTTGGTTGCCGTTGCTTTCAGTTTATGTTCTGGGTAAAGGATTTGAACATTTCCAGCAGCCGTAATCACTCCAGTTTTGGCGTTGGCTTTTTGAACATCAGCTCGCATCGTTAAAGATTGGCGTTGATTTTGAGCTTGTAGGGGATTTAAAAAGATTGCGCCTAGCCCTAACAGGATGATGCAAACTAAGTTGACTCTCAACCTAAAAATGGGCGCTCGCATTCCAAAATCACTCATCAGTTACTTTGTCTACAGATCGATAGGTTTTCAGACTCATCATTCAGTCGTGCCTCCAAACTTCTTAACGCTGCACGTTGGTAATCCTAGGTAGCAATACTGCTAGACCATCACCATTCACAGTGCCCTCCCGAGCAGACCCAGACTGCTGAGAGGCTGATAAAATTAGGCAACTGAATACATCCACTTGCTCTGGTCCATGTTCCTGCAAGCATTCTAATAGGTTTGCACTCAAATCAACAAATTGTTCAATATCTAGACCTGAGAACTCTGGCTCGTAGAACTGTAACCGACTAATTCCTTCTCCTAGCAAAGTTACAGCGCCTTGCCAGTTCCGAGTGCCCAGATGATAGCAAGCCACTGAAATCTGTAGAATTCCTTGATAGAGACTTTTCGGTGGGTCTGTTGCCTCCATCCATAACGCTTCTAAGGTGTCATGACAGGCATAATACTGGCCTTGATTAAACTCCTCAACACCTTGCCAAAATTGTGGAGGCAAGTCGTCGTCAATCAAAATTTATCCGTCTCAGTCCGAATTTGGTCAACACTAATTTCTTGCTGATCTCCAGCAAAAGGACTATCCGGTGTTAGAAACAGCATACAGTGACATTCCTTGCGTTCACGCATGGGCACACAGGGACAGTTCCAATACGCTGCTGCGACTTCAGCTTCCTTATCTTCATAATATCGGCACGGACATAGAGGGGCACCCAAATCATCTTTATGTTTGGCCAGACCTTCAATCACAACAGCTGTTGTTCCTAGATCTGAACAGAAGTATGTGCCAGTTCGCTGAGCATAGGTTTCCGAAAACTTACGCATTGCCTCTAGGCTTTTTTCCGTGGCTTGTTGGGCACTGCTAGCTTGAGTCATAAGATCCTTGAGGGTCAAAAACTGGAGAACAAAAAAAGAGGTGCTTTTGGTTTAAAGCCTACCATCATTAGCCTGAGTTTATGGTCTGTTCAAAGGCTCCTATTGCAGGTCCATGCTTTTAGCTATTCCATCCACTCCCCTTCCTGCTTTGGCTTAAATGGAACAATGCTACATCCTTGCCCATACCCATGCAGTTGCTCGTCTCTCTGAAATCAGGTGACAATATAGAAGTATGACAATCATGTTCTCTTGCCCTATATGCCCTCGGTTACTCGTTCATCCTCTGGCTCCAATGTCTCCCAATTATCTCAGCCTGTACCTCCATCAGACGCTGTCTTTGACTACGATCTGGCAATTGTCGGTGGTGGCATTGTTGGCACAACGTTAGCGGCTGCTCTCAAAGGTTCAGGACTCAGAGTTGTCGTTATTGAAGCCCAACCCCAATCCATTGCTGTAGCGAAAGGCCAGGCCTATGCCCTTCATCTCAGTTCTAGCCGGATTTATCAAGGCATTGGGGTTTGGGATACGATCGCGCCCCAAGTAGAATACTTTACCCAGGTTCATCTCTCTGACGCGAATTGCCCCAATATCGTCAAATTCAAGCACAGAGATCTGCAGACACCCATATTGGGGTATGTTGCCGAACATCGGGTCCTGCTCACAGAACTCTTACAATTTCTAGAGACCTGTGACCATGTTGATTGGCTTTGTCCTGCTCAAGTGACTGCCACTGATTATCACCGCAATGGTGTTGAGGTGCATGTCACTGCGGGGCATCATACTGCACCATCCGCAGAGGACATCAATATCCCTCAGAGACTCTGGGTCAAGATGGTAGTAGCTGCGGATGGCTCCCGCTCTCAAATTCGCCAACAGGCTGGGATTAAGACCCAAGGATGGGACTATTGGCAGTCTTGCCTAGTCGCCACTATTGCCTTGGAAAAATCTCATAATCATATTGCCTACGAACGGTTCTGGCCCAGTGGTCCCTTTGCCATTTTGCCCATTGCCAAGGACCGCTGTCGCATCGTCTGGACTGCCCCCCATGAACAGGCAAAAGCATTGTTGGATATGGAGGAAGACCAGTTTTTAGCGTTACTCCAAAAACGCTATGGACCCCAGATGGGCACTCTTGCTCTTGTAGGGCAGCGGTTTGTATTTCCGGCTAAATGGATGCATTCTCGACAATATATTGCCCAGGGTTTAGCTTTAGTCGGTGACGCAGCTCATACCTGTCATCCGGTCGGCGGTCAAGGTCTGAACTTAGGTATTCGAGATGCTGCTGCTTTAGCCCAGGTTTTACAAACGGCCTACCAATCAGGCCAAAATATTGGTGACGTTAAGGTTCTGCAACAATACCAGCGTTGGCGGCGACGGCAAAATTGGTTAGCTCTAGGCTTTACAGATATTCTGAATCGAGTATTTTCTAATCGCTGGGTTGGCCTTGTCCAAGGACGACATATTGGTTTGAGACTTCTACAATGGATCGCACCCCTGCGGATCATTGCCCTGCGCTTTATGGCCGGCTTGAGTGGGCGTTCCCCTAATTTGGCTCAACAAAAGTAGGCATTTTCCTCCGTAAGATATAGAGTCTTGGGAATGAGGCAGTTTTGTAACCAGAACCTTGTCTGCATAAAGGCTCCATAATGTATGGCAATCCCATTTTGGCTCTTTGGCTTTCTATTAAGAGGTAACTGATGTTTCGCCGAATTTTAATCACAACCGATTTTGCGGACGGCCTTCATCGCCTGGTTAATTTTATACCTGAGTTAGCCCAATCTGGCCTCCAACAGATTGTTTTTTTGCATTGTGTTCCCTTCCTAGACGATCGAAATATTCCCCAAGTCGATGAAACGAAACAGGTCACAGCCAAGGCAAAGCTGGAACAGGCATTAGCTAACTGTCCCAGTCATATCGATGTTCATATTGAGCTGCCGACCTGCTCATCTTCTGCTGGAGCCAGAGCCAAAGTTATCCTAGCAGCGGTAAAAAAGCACCAGTCTGAGCTGATTATGGTGGGAACATCTCTAAATAGCCTATTAAATGAGAAATTGTTTGGCAGTACTACCAGTGAGTTAGCTCAAAAGGCGACGGTGCCCTTGTTGAGTCTGCGGCCCCAACTCGTATCGGCCTACACCGAGGAAGAAATGGCACTCCGTTGTCAGCACCTTTTACGGTATCTTCTGATTCCCTATGATGGTAGCAAATCGGCCCAGCATGTGATTGACTATATCGAGACCCAGGCTAAAAATCGTCCCCCACAGTCTTTAGAAGCTTGCATGCTGTGCTGGGTTCTGGAGAAGACAGGTCGAAAAGAAGTTTCTCTACTCCCTAAAGCAGAGGACTGCGCCCAATCGCTGCAAAACCGACAAAAACAATTAGAAAAACTGGATTTACAGGTGAATATTGATGTGCGTCAGGGAAAGGCGATCGCAGAGATTCAAACCGTTGCCCTAGATTTTGATATCAGCGCTATCGTCGTTTCCTCCAAGCACTTTGGCCGACTTCGGGAACTGTCCATTCCCAGTTTTGCTGGAGATATGGTCCGCCGCAGTTGGCATCCAATCTTGTTTATCCCACCTGAAACTTAGGACCAACGCCATGGAGCGGTTTATGTTGACGCTTTAAACTTCTCCCCTTGAGCATTTTCCAGCTTGATCAAAATTTTAGGCTTAATCTTTTCTAACTCTGCCTTCAACATTTGTTTGCTCGTCATTGCCGATCCGGGGACAACAGCCCCCCGACTAATGCGCATCCAATCCTGAAAAACCTGTTTCTGGTAAGGTGCAATCGGCACAGTACAGACATTAGAAGGCTGCTCAGGGTCTTCGCGGGCAAAGAAAATTAGGGGATAATACCCCGTTTGACTTAGCAGCTGCACTGCTTTTTCACCGCGGGCGTCCTTCAAGTCTAAATAACAGGATAACCAACGAGGTCCTGAGAGTGGATCATAAATGGTCGTAATCCACAGCACCATTGGATGAGGATGAATCGTACATAGAAACTGGTTGTAGCGTGTGTTGAGAAGCCTTTGGCTCACCTCTGAACGAGGTAACATTACCCATAAAGCAACGGCTTCTTCTTTTTCAGTCTGTAACACTTGGGGAAAAACAATATCTGCAATCGGTTTCCCTGAAGGCCAAGACACATTCCAGCCTGCATCTTCGATTGACCAGAACCGCTGTTGGGGATTTGGGATAGAAGGGACACGAGCCGTACCCAGGGTTTGACTGTGAGCAGTTTTGCTCTTGAGATCACCCTGACTAGCATCTGCCAGTGGGTCAGCAAAACCGGGTTGACTCTCTTTTGCACTAGGGTCTAGCAGGGACTGCAATACAGCCAAAATGGCAGCCATTGTCTGAGGCCGATCACCTGGTGATTTAGCCATACAAGCCATGACTAGTTCGTCCAATGGCTTGGGAATCGCCAAACCTGGTGACACCTGTGCAAATGTTCTTGGAGCTTGAGCACGGTGAGCATGGAACCAACTACCAATTGAATTGGTTTCCGCCTGAATGGGAATATGCCCAGTTAATACCTCAAACATCGTGATACCCAGACTATAAATATCTGAGCGATTATCAAGATCTTTACCCGCAATTTGTTCCGGTGAACAGTATGCCAACGTTCCCATAAAGGAACCTGTTTGATCGGACTCTGTACTATCTGACAAAAACTGGGCAATACCGAAATCGAGCACCTTAGCCAAGGAACCTAAACTCGGATCAGAAATCACAAACGCATTACTAGGCTTGATATCTCTATGAATGACTTGACATTGCTGGCCATCGATTTTAATGCCTTGGTGTGCACATTCCAATCCCAGACAAATATGCCGCATCAATCGCAAAAACTGACTGACATCTAGTGGTTTTACCGCAATAAGATCACTTAAGTTCTTACCTTCCATGTATTCCATGACATAGAAAGGGGCTTCATTGCGATGTACGCCGTAATCTAAGACCCGGACAATATGCAAACTACGCTGGCCCAGTTGAGCACCCGTACGGGCTTCATGGGCAAACCGCATTTTCATTTTCTCGCTCAGTAACGTGTGAGCAAGAAATTTGACGGCAACCGTGACACCACCCAGTAATTGATCCTCGGCGCGATAGACCTTCCCCATGGACCCTTGCCCGATTAGCTCTGCAAGACGGTAGCGGTTAATAAGAACTTGACCGAGATTTGGATCAGCATTGCTATCGACCATCGATTGCTCTCCAAACCTCAGATTGTGGCGCTCCAAAAAACATGAAATGAGTCATTCGTTGTTTTAGTTAACTTTCAATGATATGCCATGATCAGCCATGGTTAATCCACCCAAACTAAGATTCTTCAACGGTTGCAAACATCAGCATCAGGCAAAAAGATCGGCGAGCTAGAACCTCTCGAGTATAAAAAGTCTCGCTCTTTACTGCCTAGAACTAATTCACAACCCAGATTCTTAGGAAAATCACTCACGAGTACAACAATCTTAACTTATCAATTTAATCCTGCCCCTATCATCTACAAAGCCACCCCTGACAAGGATAGTGCCTCCCTCAGAACTAAAGTCATCCGTATCTATAGTCAATCTGAACGATAAAAATGGGATAAATTCAATTTTAGGAAACAAAATTGGGAATTATAATTTTTAGTGTTAGTTCAAATGAGTTGATAAATCAGACTAGAGATGTGAAATTTATCTATAGAGAGCCATAACGTATTAGGCTAATTTAGATAAAGCTCTATTGTACTGATGTACTGAGCAATTGAACTGATCATACTGAGCTCGTTAGGTAAACCGGGGGGATTATCTTCAAATTATTATTTTTAAGATCAATATCACTAGTTCTAAGCGAAATAAAGGCATCTGGTTTTGAAGCTTTATTTTGTCTTACAGAACACTGATTCCTGGTGTCTCATCACAGCTAAGTGAGACATCTAGGGCATCGATTGTGCTTGGATAGTCATCCTTGCCTCTGGTTTTTGCTGATGTTTGCTAGCAAAGATAGGGTGTCTCGGGATGACCATGTGAGCAATATCTGCCTGGAAGTTTTTGCTAGCTGACTGGACTAGGGTATCTACAAACAACTAGTGGCATTGTTGGACCAATTATTCACCATATTTGCAAAGTGACAGCCCATGAAATTTCAAGATATTTATCGATATTTCCAAGAGCCACCACCGATCTATCTCAGCAAGGAAGTTGCTGTTTGCTATGTTTTGTTTGTGCTAAATGAGCATGGTGATTCCTATGGGACGGCGTTGATTCAATTAGTAGAAACCAACTATTCTATGTACCGCCTGTCTGACACAGTGCTCTATAGTGCCCTCAAGTTTTTAGAAGATGAATGCGTAATTAGAGGCTATTGGCAAAAAGTTGAAGGTCGAGGACGGCCTCGACGGATGTATGAAGTCGCAGAAGAAAAGTTAGAGGAGTCTAAAAAACTGGGTCTACTTTGGCACAAATATCTGGGAGAACATCAGATTCCAGAATCTCAGCAGCTACGGTCTGGCTAAAAAAGACTGGGTAAGTATGCTTTAAATAGAGAAGATCGGCATTGACTTCTGATTGTAATGCCGATCTTTTGTGTGCCTGCAGGAACCCGTTTGGTCGGACGTTACAGTCACAAATATTTAGGTATCTCGTTATGATCACCAGCCGCAATAACTGGGCCAGA
Organism: uncultured Acaryochloris sp.; assembly: GCA_937941595.1. GTDB lineage: Bacteria > Cyanobacteriota > Cyanobacteriia > Thermosynechococcales > Thermosynechococcaceae > Acaryochloris. Next base: position 26,573 of record CALDHF010000113.1, read on the forward strand.
AGTCTTCTAATTCAAACAGGAATACACTCTCCTACCCAGAGTTCCAGTGAATGCTAGTCTTAAACCTTTGGTTTCCCAAAGTGCCTAAGCTCTGTTTTAGTATAAGTATTGGCGCTTTGGATACAGCCTTTTGAGAGAAGATTTTTGGGCTCCATTCCCTAGTACTAACTTCCCTAAGCCTTGCTGATTCTGAGTCTCTACACATCTTGCACCACAGTCTGAGTCTCACCGTGTCGTTACATCTGAGAAAGCGCTCAGGCCAAGATTCTTTTGGATACTTCTCATTTATTTTTTCTTGGTTTCGAGTCTTTCGTGAGCTAAAGCAGCCCACTGGTTTATTTCTGGTTGTGTCTCCAACACAATCGGATTTTGATTAGCTAAGTCTAAACATTTTCTCCAGGCTGTGAGTGCCTTTTCTTCCTGCTTTTTCGCATCTGATAGCTTAGCTAGCATACAGAAGGAATCGGGAGTATTCGGCTCTAAAATGGTAGCTTGTCGGAGTAGATCTTCAGATTCTGTCAAAAAATTCTGGTTTAGGCGAGCCCATCCCAGGTTTTTGAGGAGATCGTGCTGAAGACTTTTGACTTCAGGACCAGCCATAACCTTCTGCTGTTCTAATTTGCGTAAACCTGCCCGTAAAAGTGGGGCAGCTTCTCCATACTCTTCATCAATAATGTCTAACTCAGCCAGGTTGTTATGGGCCTGCAGCCAAATCATCAGATCCTTGCACAGGTCAGCATTCGCTGAATTGCAATTGATAAGTTCCTTCTGAGTCACAACCATCTGGTATTCAGCTTTGGCCTCTTCCGTTTGTTGTAAGTCTTCGTGAACCAAAGCCAGATTAAAGTGAGCTTTGGGAAAGTCTGGCTTCAGGGCAATTGCGCGATGAAAGTCTTTGCGAGCACTGTCTAGTTTGCCGTTCTTGTAGTGGATTTCGCCGCTAACATTAGCGTTATCTGCAAATCTGGGCAATGCAGTATGTATGGCCCCTAGGCATATTGCCAAAATCAGGGCAAACGCAAAACTAGCCTCTTGCCAATAGCGCTTATTCACCTGTAGTCGATATAAAATTCGTTCATACGCCTGTCGCCCTGCATGAGTTAAGGCTCCTCCTCCGGCTAGCAAGGCTAATAAGCTCTGTCCTGAGATTACCAATGTCGATCCGAGGTCAATGCCTCCTGCAAACAGCCGTGTGGCTGTATCCGTAATTAAACTCGCTGAGATAGTCAAAACAATAAGTGTTCCGGTGTTGAACAGCCAATCATATTCGTTCCACCAGTGTCTTGGTTCTGGAGCCTTCAAAAACCACCACCAGGAGGTTTGAGGCGGATTGATCAACTGTCGCCAAGCCTCTAAATCAAGATGAGTTGCAATGATCACCTCATACTTTTTTAGGTAGCAATCTAGATCGGCAAGATGTAGTAACTGCTGAGAACTGAGTAACGATCTCTCTGATAAAAACACCTGTATTTGATCTCGATGGGTCAAAATGTTGAGAATTTCCCCAGATGTAAATCCAGAATTACCCCGATCAAAGACTCGTAAAGTCACATGATATTGATCGACTAGTTTTTCGAATGCGGGTGACTGGGTAGATTCTTCCAGAGACAAGGGCTTGGTATACATTTTTATTCCCCACGTGATAAAAATAGCCAAAATCGAACAGCTATAAAGTTATCAGGAAATAAACTAGAGATTACGCTATTCAGAAAGCAGTAGCACTCTCATAGCTGAATAACCATGAGTTTGTGGCTCTTGGCTGCAGTTCTCGCCGACTGTTTGAGGTCGCCAGGTGCGACCACCATTCGGACCATTTAACTAATAATCGGACTGCCATGATGATGGACTAAATACCAGTCCTGGCCCATCTGTTCAAAAACGTTGGTGGCCATCGACTCGGCCTGTTGTTTGCGGCGCTGGGCAACCTGCAATACTTTTTCAATGAGCACCACGTAGGCTAGATCGCCACTGATGTTGATCGTAATGATTTTGGTATCAATTTCTAGATAGGCTGTATTCCGAAAAATCTTTTGCCAGGAGGACTCTATGGCCTCCCAGCCTTTGAGTTCGCCGCGGCCTGGATGAACACAGACACTGGCAACGCTGTGGGACCAGATTTTCTGCATTGCCTCTAGATCTTTTTTTTCAAAGGCCCGATAAAAGGCGGCGTTAGCATCGAGAATAGATTGCTCATCTGGCATGGGGAAAGATATCCTATGCTGTGAAACAAAAAGGGCTTACTTTTCTTCTTTCTTTGTAGACCCTTCTCTTCTAATTCAATGCCCAAGTTAACAACTTGTTATCTGAAAGAGGCATTGCCCATCTATTGCTGCATTCTTGAGTATTTTGATTATGATCAAACCCAAATTTATGGCGGTACTGGCGGGTGCGATCGCATTCAGCTTCGTCGCCACTGCCCGGCTTGGTGCTCAAACTCAAACGCCTTCAGAGTCGCCCGCTCCAGCTAATACGACCCAGCCCGCTCCAGCTAATCCGCTTTCAAACTTAAATCTGAGCCCACCCCAAGAGACTCAAATCAAGAGAATTGAAGCATTAATCCAGGCTCAAATTCAAGGAGTACTCACCCCTGAACAGCGGACAAAATTACAGGCGCTGCAAACATCGGGTACGGGTAAAGGATCCGCTCTAGCTCAGTTAAATCTCTCATCCAAGCAAATCTCTCAGCTCAAAGAAATCGAAGCCCTGGCTCAGCAGCGCCTTTTTTCTATCCTCAAT
>CALDHF010000114.1 GCA_937941595.1 uncultured Acaryochloris sp.
CCCGATCCAACGCCAGATCCCGATCCAACGCCAGATCCCGATCCAACACCAGATCCCGATCCAACACCAGATCCCGATCCAACATCAGAACCTGACCCAACATCAGAACCTGACCCAACATCAGAACCTGACCCAACGCCAGATACTGATCCAACTCCAGATCCCGATCCGACCCCAGAATCTGACCCAACATCAGCTCCTGATCCAACGCCAGATACTGATCCGACCCCAGATCTCGCTCCAACGCCGGATCCCGATCCGACACCAGATCCTGCCCCAACCCCGGACCCTGACCCGACACCAGATCCTGCCCCAACCCCGGACCCTGACCCGACACCAGACCCTAATCCAACACCGGATCCTGAACCGACCCCAGACCCTAATCCAACACAGGCACCCGACCCAACACCAGATCCTGCCCCACGTCCTAGTTCGTCATCTGATCCAGTTCGGTTCCCTATAACATTGCCAATACCAGGAAGAAATAGGCCGGGAACAGTTCCAGGGAACAATCCTAGTCCTGGGACAGCCCCGACCCCGGAGCCAGGCACATCTAGCGGAACAACACCTGGAACGGAGACTACTCCAGGTAGTCCTACTCAACCCACTGAACAACGACCTTCGACTCCAGATGCAGCACCTAGTTCCGAAAATCCACCTACTCCTCAAAAACAGACTGAGCCAACTGAACGACAGCCCTCTTCCCCAAAGCCAGAACCTAGTTCTGAAAACCCGCCTGTTCCACAAGAAAAGACTGCTGCCCCCACTCGAGAGGAGCCTAAGTCTCCCCCACCTGTGCGGGCACTTTGGTAAACACAGGTGACAAGGCAGTCTCCTATCAAGAAGGCTGCCTTGTATGCTGGGGATAGTTCTATGATTGGGACTGGTTAGCTTTTCATTTTGGTTGTGTGATCGCCGATGCCAACTCAAACCTCTGATGTGAGACGCGATCGCTTTGCTCAAGGCAAGCCTGTGTGGGCACGTGCGATCGCAACTCCCGCTACGGAGTTTGGACCTATTGCCCTCCATCTCATCTCTGGTCAAATTCCGGCTGATCTTAAAGGCACGTTGTACCGCAATGGCCCTGGACGTCTATCTCGGCAAGGGCAAAGGGTTGATCATTGGTTTGATGGAGATGGGGGCATCTTGGCCGTCCGTTTTGATCAGGACAAAACAACTGCTTGCTATCGATACGTACAGACTCCGGAATTTCAGTTAGAAGAAGAGCAGGATCAATTTCTCCATTCGGGATATGGGCAGCTTGCTCCTGGTCCCATTTGGCGACGTTGGGGAGTCCCCCCTAAAAATGTTGCCAATACCTCAGTCCTGGCACTACCCGATAAATTACTAGCCCTGTGGGAGGGCGGACAACCCCATGCCCTCGATTTAATAACATTAGAGACTCAGGGGCCAGATCTGCTCTCAGGACTGTCGCCAAAACTCACCTATTCCGCTCATCCCAAACAGGATCCTCAGACAGGCAATATTTACAACTTTGGGGTCATCTTTGGTGCCAAAACCCACCTGCAACTGTACCGTAGTCATCCCTCTGGCAAGATTGAGCAACAGGCCGCTATCCCCTTGCCAGGGCTATCCATGGTTCATGATTTTGCCTTGGCAGGGCGTTATCTCGTGTTTGTGGTGCCGCCCCTGCGCTTACAGATGCTACCCATGCTTTTGGGTACGCAAAGTTTAAGTGATGCCTTGCAATGGCAACCTCACCACGGCACTCAAATCATTGTTGTCGATCGAGAGGCTTTGAAAGAGGTAACCCGGTTTGATACAGACCCTTGGTTCCAGTGGCATTTTGGCAACGGATATGAAAACACGTCAGGAGAGATTGTCCTCGACTACATTCGCTATCCCGACTTCCAAACCAATCAATGGCTGCAAGAAGTGGTCACAGGACACCCTCAAACGCCAGCCTCAGGGACCCTCTGGCAACTCCGCATTAATCCTCAGACCGGACAAGTCCTCAGCAACGACCAGCGTTTTGCTCTGGGGTGCGAATTTCCAGTGATCTCTCCTATGGAGACTGGGCAAAGAGCAGAGGCTATCTATGTGACCCATCAATCTACCGATCGTCCCACAGAAGAGATGTTCGACTGCATTGCTCGGATTGAGGGTGATGCTAAGACCAGCACAAGTATGGAATTCTCCCAGGGCTGTTACCCTATGGAAGCTATTTATGCCCCCCATCCGACTAGAGACAATCAGGGCTGGTTGATCACGGTTGTCTTTGATGGCAATCAGGATCAAAGTACCGTCCAAATTTTCTCGGCCCAGCAGTTAGAGGCTGGTCCGATTGCAGTTTTAGCGCTGCCTGAGGTGATACCGTTTGGATTCCATGGCACCTGGCAATCTGCTGGCTAAAGATATCGGCTAAAATTACTGGACGCTACGCTTAAGTGCTCGCTCCATGTCCCGTTTATCTTCGCGTTTCTTGACCGACTCACGCTTGTCATGGAGTTTCTTACCGCGGGCCAAACCAATCGTCACCTTAACCCAGCCCCGCTGCAGATAGAGCTTCAAAGGCACAAGGGTCAGTCCTTTTTGTTCTGTTTTGCCAATCAGCTTTCGAATCTCTTGACGATGCATCAAGAGCTTGCGGGTACGTCGAGGCTCATGATTAAAAAACTGGCCAGCATTTTGATGGGGAGAAATATGGACATTCAGTAGAAACGCTTCTTCTCTACGAATTTGGGCAAAACCATCTCGGAGGTTGACTTTTCCCGCTCGAATGGCCTTAACTTCAGTTCCCGTAAGGACGATGCCCGCTTCAAAAACTTCTAGAATTTCATATTGAAATCGCGCTTGGCGATTGTCACTAACAATTTTGTAAGACTCACTCATACTCTCTACTTTAACTCTGCAACATTCTCTTTGGTTTGCAGACTCGTTAATTTTTGATTTCTGTGGCCTTTACAGCGGTGGACTCAGGTAGAGACATTAGGCATCATCATTCCTGATTACCAATATTTGAGGGATACACCCAGACTGATAGCATGGACAATAACGTAGTGACGCTTGAGCCAAAAGGCAAGAAGAATGGGTAAAGCCGTTATCAAATTTTCCTCTGAAGACTGTGGGATTTGCCACAAAATGTCTTTTTATGACCAAAAAGTCACCGAAGAGCTGGGATTGGACTTTATCGATGTCAAAATGCAAGACACGGCCACCTATCGAAAATATCGCAAAATTTTGCTAACCCAATATCCCGACAAGTCTGAAATGGGTTGGCCTACCTACATTATTTGTGATGCGCCGGAGGCTGAATTCTCAATTCTAGGAGAGGTTAAAGGCGGACACCCTAAAGGGGAGTTTAGAAGTCGATTACAAGCTGTTCTCGGAGCAGGGTAAAGTCTATCTGCTATTATCCTGTCGTTCTTCTCTAACTTCCAGGTATGCCCACGCCCCCTGCCAGCCGCAAAACCACAAAGCCGTATAGAAAACGACGTACTCGGCGTAATCCTTGGCTATTAGGCTTGGATCGGCTGATGGCTTTAGCAGCCTTAGCCAATCTCAGCTTGGTTCTCTTCAATATCACCTATATCCCTTTTCGAGATATCTATCTGAGCCGACTTCCCCAAATCACCCAGCTCTATGATCCCATTAAGGGGATTGAGCCTAATCGCGATACCCAGGAATATTTAGAGACGGTTGATTTAATTGAACAACAACTGGCTGAATCTGGACCTGAAGGGGCAGACATAGAGCCGCTTTTGACCCAGATCAAGGACCAAAGCGAAGCGATGGTCAACGAAAACCCCTTTGAGCTGGCCAAGAAAACCGGAACTTTAGAGAAGATCAAGAACCGGATGCGCGAGCATATGGAGAACGAATCAGCCAAAGGATCGTTTCGTGAGTTTTGGAGTGTTGAGCATCTAGAAAAGAACCTATGGACAAGGGAAATCGCTTTCTTTAATGAAGAGATCCGTCCCCTAATTGCCTCCAACTATTATCGTCCCTATGGAGAAAGCGGTGATTTTGTTGATTTCTTTGTGATCATTGATTTCCCTTTTGTCTTGCTGTTTGGTTTTGACTATTTAGTTAGAACGTTTTACTTAAGCCGCCGCCGTCAGGGAACGAGTTGGAGAGATACGCTGTTATGGCGATGGTATGACCTCTTCTTCTTTTTGCCAATCTGGAGAATTTTGCGAATTTTGCCCGTCACGCTGCGGCTGCATCAGGTGAGATGGATTAACCTCAGCCGTATGCAAACTCAGGTGAATCGGTTTTTGGCTGAAAGCTTGGCCGGAGACATGACTGAAATTGTGCTGGTGCAGTCCGTTGGTATTGCCCAGGATGCCATTGAACAAGGGGTGATTGAAGAATGGCTGCTGAACCCTGAATCCGATGCGGTGGAGATTAATGAAGTCAATGAATTGCAAGAGCTGATTTTGCAAGCCGTCAAGATCACGATTTACAAGGTTTTGCCCCAACTCACGCCTGATTTGGAAAATGTAATCCGCCATGCGATTGTGGAGGCGCTGAATGATCTTCCTTTTTATCAACAAGTTCAACAGTTGCCGGGCATGATGGCGTTACCCAACGGTGTTGCCCAACAGGTCACTAAACAACTGACTCAAACGACGCAGTCGACCCTGACGAAGGTGTTGAAAGACACGAAGGGACGGGATATCTTTGATCAACTGGGTGAACATTTCACAGATGCTTTACGAGGTGAACTCCAAGATCAAGAAACCTTGGATGAGATCCAGTCTCTGCTCACGGACTTCCTAGAAGAGACAAAGTTAACCATTTTGCAACGTCTTGAGGCTAAAAGCGGAGAGGGGGCTGCTGCTGAGGTTGAGCATTTGCGACAAGTGAGTCGAACGCCTACTGTCAAAGTCATGCCTGGATTACCAGGGAGCAAGTAGAAACCTAATGTCGGTTTTCCGGTGGGGATTCATCCAATCTGGACCGGGCTGCGCTACACTTATGTCTTATGCGGATATAATTCTCGTCCGCAGCTTGCGCGTATGTGTGAGCTTTGAAGGTGGGTGTTAGCCCACTTTTTTTGTTGTCAGGGTCATTTCCATGGCACATCCTCTGGTTCCAAAGGTGATCGATCTCGCTACTCCTGTAGCCACACAATTTAATCTTGAGGTGATCGGCGCTGTTTTTCAAACTAACCAAAGCCCGCCTGTCCTTCGCATTGATATCCGTAATTGCACTGGTGATACGGGTCTAGAGGATTGCGAAAAAATGAGTCGCGCGGTTGGGGCTATTTTAGATGAGGCCAATGTGCTGCCAGAGGCTTATGTGTTAGAGGTTTCTAGTCCTGGGCTGTCGACGCTACTGACTTGCGATCGCGACTTTGTATCCTTCCGAGGATTTCCAATATTGATCCAAACCCATCAGCCCTATCGTGGCCATGATCAGTGGATTGGCAATCTCACCGGACGGGACGAAACCCATGTCCAACTCAATCAGAAAGGTCGAAGCATCAAAATTCCCCGGAAAGAAATTTTGCAAGTGCAGCTCTACGATTCCCCTTTGTAACCTTCTAGATCTTCTATATAGTCACTCGCACCGCCCCAAGTTCACCCTAGTTCAGCAATGGAGTAAAGCCTATGTCGATGGTTCAGTTACCCGGTTTAGCAGAAATGATTGAAGTCATTAGCCGAGAACGCAACCTCCCTAAACCGGCAGTAGAAGTTGCACTCCAAGAAGCCCTACTTAAAGGCTATGAACGATATCGGCGCACACTTTTGTTAGATAGTGGGTCGCAGTTTGATGAAGAATATTTTTATAACTTTGATGTTGAACTCGACATCGAAGAAGAAGGGTTTTTGGTTTTAGCCACCAAAATGATCGTGGAAGAGGTCGAAAGCACCGATCACCAAATTGCATTAATCGAAGTACGGGAAGTGGCCCCCGAAGCTCAGTTAGGAGACACAGTCGTCTTAGATGTCACCCCAGAACAGAACGACTTTGGACGCATGGCCGCCATCCAAACCAAACAGGTCTTATCTCAGAAACTCAGAGATCAGCAACGCAAACTGATTCAAGAAGAATTTCAAGATTTAGAAAAAACCGTTCTGCAAGCTAGGGTATTGCGATTCGAGCGTCGTTCCGTGATCATGGCCGTCACCAGCGCTTTCGGCCAGCCAGAAGTCGAAGCAGAACTCCCCAAGCGCGAACAATTACCCAACGATAATTACCGGGCAAATGCCACCTTCAAAGTTTTCCTGAAGCGAGTGGCAGACGGTCCCCATCGAGGTCCCCAACTCGTGGTCTCTAGAGCAGATGCCGGGTTAGTGGTTTACCTGTTTGCCAATGAAGTCCCTGAGATCGAGGATGAAGTCGTCCGCATTGTGGCCGTGGCCCGAGAAGCGAATCCGCCCTCTCGCCAAGTTGGCCCTCGCACAAAAATTGCAGTCGATACCCTAGAAAGGGACGTTGATCCCGTCGGTGCTTGCATTGGTGCCCGAGGATCGCGAATTCAAGCCGTTGTCAATGAACTCAGGGGAGAGAAAATTGACGTCATTCGCTGGTCCCCAGACCCATCAACCTATATTTCCAATGCCCTGAGCCCCGCTCGCGTTGATGCCGTGCGTTTGATTGATACGGAAGAACGCCAAGCCCATGTGCTGGTGGCCGAAGATCAACTTAGCTTAGCTATTGGCAAAGAAGGGCAGAATGTCCGACTAGCCGCTCGGCTCACAGGTTGGAAAATTGATATCAAAGATATCGCTAACTACGATCAAGAAGCCGAAGATTTACATTTGAGCGAACTTCAATCCCAAAAAGCTGAGGAGGTTGAGGCAGTTGAGGAGGACATCGAATCCAAACCGGAAAACCTGGCTGAACCTTCTACTGAAGCTGATACTTTGGCCACCGATACTGCTGCAGTAAACGAAGACGCCGCTAATCTTACCGCAACGGAAGAGAACGTAGACAATGAAGAATAAGGAGAGGGAGAACACCAGACCTTAGATCACAGCAACACCCAAATTAGTAGGATTAAACCGTTGAGCACAAAAAAAATAGACCTATTCACACAAGAAATAGTTGATAATAGTGGGTGACACTTGATCAGCACTCCTATACAGTGGAGGCTTGATTTAGAGTCAGCCAAGCTTAGTCGTGAAAGTTTTTACTTTCCGATCAGAAGTTTGTTAGACAGCATGGATAATACCTATTGAAGAGAATTAACTGATTAGATTCGCTGTATGTTTAGTCTTGTATCAAATGTTTTTGCACTTCGTCTGATACCGGGTTGACCATAGCGCCAACCATATCCTTATCCCACAGATATAAAGGGTAGAACTATGTAACATCACTGGAGACCAAAAGGGGCCACTGGATGAGTAGCAGTCAAAAAATTAGAATTTACGAGCTATCTAGAGAGTTAGAGTTGGAGAACAAAGACATTTTGGCGGTTTGCGAACAGTTGGATATTGCTGTTAAGAACCACAGCAGCACCATCACTGAAACCGAAGCAGAACAAATCCGGTCCACTGCTGCCAAAAATCACCCATCGAGTCGTCCTCCCAATCCACCGAAGTCTCCGTCTCCCGCGAAAGAAGCTGTAGCGCAGAAACCGCGACCCTCCAAACCCACGAAGCAGGAACCGCCGAAAAAACAGCAAATCCTTGAGCTGCGCAAGCACACCCCCACCTCGTCATCCTCTGAGGCGGTTGCCACACCCCCAGTGAGTTCAGCACCAGCCAAAACAACTGCTGACGGCGTTCTCCAAGCTGCCCCTAAACCCGTTCGCCCTTCCCAGCCCCAACCTCCAGCGAAGCCTGCTGCTCCTGCTCAGGCACCCGCTGCTGTTAGCAAGCCTGCACCACCATCCGCACCCAAGCGGCGCTCAGCCAGTCCAACACTTTCGCAACAACCCCCGAGGACGGAAAAAGTCCTCAGTAAGCCAGCCACACAAGTCCCTGAGATGGTTAAGCCTCAACTCCTGAGGAAGCCAACTATTAATCAGCCACCCAAACCTGAGGTTCGGGAGCAGCCAGTGAGCCCTCCTACCCTCAAGAAAGCATCGGAATCGTCTAGTTCAGACTCATCTGGGCCAGACTCCACAGCGGTGAAACCGCCAGCGATCACGGAACGCCCTCGTCTGATTCGCCCCATTTCCATTACCAAAGCCAAGCAACAAGAAGAGGCGAAAGCCAGCGAATCAAGTCGCAAAACGGCTGGTGGCCTGCAGGAATCGGACAATAACGATACGACTGAACTCCTGATTCTCAAGCCCCCCACATTACGACAGAAAAAAGACAAGCGATCCGTTAAGACTGAGGATATAGAAGAGCGTCCGTCTAAGCTTTCTAAGGCAAGTATCAAGCAAAAACGCCGGACTCAAAAAGAAATTGAAGAAGATGAAGACGAACTGCTAGCGGGCGAAGATGGTAACAGCCAAACTGCCATTGATGTGAGTCAGTCTTTGGTTCGGCCACCGAAGCCGAAATCCATGAAGCAGTCGAAGCCAGCAACTGTCCCGATTAACCGAAGTCCGAAAACATCTAAAGGAGGGGGCGGGAGTCGTCGTCAGCGCAATCGGTATCGCCAGCAACAAGAGGTCGAGGTCGAACGACCCACACACCTGACCCTGACCACGGAATTGACGGTGCAGGCTTTGGCCGAGGAATTAGCTGTTCCTGAAACTGAGGTGATCAAAACCTTATTCTTGAAAGGAATTGCTGCCAATATTAATCAGATCTTAGACATTCCGACGGCGACGATGGTGGCCGAAGAATTGGATGTTGAAGTTGAAACAGTTGCCGAAGAATCAGAGGCGCGCAAAGTCTCTGAGATGCTGGACGTTGAGGATCTAGAGAATTTACAAAGACGTCCTCCCGTCGTCACAATCATGGGCCACGTTGACCATGGTAAAACTACTCTTTTGGATGCCATTCGTGAGACTAAAGTGGCTCAAGGGGAAGCTGGGGGCATCACCCAGCATATTGGCGCATATCATGTCGACCTACCCCACGAAGATGGAATCCAGCAAGTTGTTTTCCTAGATACTCCGGGCCACGAAGCGTTTACAGCAATGAGAGCTCGCGGAACTCGAGTCACTGATATCGCGATTCTGGTGGTTGCCGCTGATGACGGGGTGCGTCCACAAACCCTAGAAGCCATCAGTCATGCACGGGCTGCAGAGGTTCCAATCATTGTCGCTATCAACAAAACTGACAAAGAAGGCGCTCAGCTCGATCGGGTTCGCCAAGAACTGAGTGACCATAGCCTCGTTCCCGAAGACTGGGGTGGCGAAACAGTTATGGTCCCTGTGAGTGCCCTCAAGGGAGAAAATCTGGATACCCTTTTGGAAATGATCCTCCTGGTCGCCGAAGTTGAAGATTTACAGGCTAATCCTAACCGGCCTGCCAAAGGAACGGTGATTGAAGCCCACCTCGATAAAGCGAAAGGCCCCGTTGCTAGCTTATTGGTTCAGAACGGGACGTTGAGAGTCGGCGATATTTTAGTTGCAGGCTCTGTATTTGGTAAAGTTCGGGCAATGGTTGATGATCGCGGTGCCCGCGTTGATACTGCTAGCCCTTCTTTTGCGGTTGAGGTGCTGGGGATGAGTGAAGTTCCTCCAGCCGGAGAAGAGTTTGAAGTCTTTGTTGATGATAAAACAGCTCGATCAACAGCAGGTCAACGCACAGACCAGCAGCGACAGACCCGTTTGCAGCAGGCTATGGCATCTCGACGAGTCTCGTTGAATGCACTATCCGAGCAAGCCCGCGAAGGTGAGTTGAAAGAGTTAAATCTTGTCATTAAAGCGGATGTTCAAGGATCAGTTGAAGCGTTGTTAGGCTCCTTAGCCCAGCTCCCGCAGAATGAAGTCCAAGTCCGTGTGCTGCTATCCGCTCCGGGAGAAATCAGTGAAACAGATGTAGATTTAGCTTCTGCCAGTGGTGCTGTGATCATCGGTTTTAATACCAGTTTGGCTACTGGTGCTCGCCAAGCTGCTGATCAGGCTGGAGTAGATATCCGAGAGTACGACATCATTTACAAGTTGCTGGAAGATATTGAAGGTGCGATGGAGGGACTCCTGGAACCGGAGTTCGTCGAAGAGGACTTGGGCGAAGCAGAAGTCCGAGCTGTCTTCCCATCAGGTCGAGGTGCGATCGCAGGTTGCTACATTCAGTCTGGTAAATTGGTCCGCAACTGTCGTTTGCGAGTTCAGCGCCAAGGACAGGTTGTCTATGAGGGCAGCTTGGATTCCCTCAAACGGATGAAAGATGATGTCCGAGAAGTCAATTCTGGCTATGAATGTGGGGTCGGGGTTGATAACTTTAGTGGCTGGGCTGAAGGCGATCGGATTGAAGCCTTCCAGATGGTCACTAAGCGCAGGACCTTATCTTCAACCTAAGGTCTTGTTCCGGAGATAATCCACTCGCTTTTTGTATTGTCAGGCACAATCTTCCAGTATTGATTTTGCGTATGCTGGAGATGTGCCCAAGAGGCGTCCCCTATTTAAAATCACAATGCTGCTCAAGAATTCGGTGATCATGCCTTGGCATCTTACTTTCAGCAGTACTGTGCATGGGCACCTAAACTCGGCTATTCTTAAAGATAGAATCACATTCCAAGCAATTATTCTTCACTAAATGGAAGTCAGTTATGAGCCATCTTACATCTCCGACATCCAACGGTTATCTCCCCGAAGAGGCAGAGCTTTTTTGGCCTGATCTTAAGCAAGTTATTTCTGGTAGTTCAGGCTTCAAGCGCTGGGTATTAGAACGTGGTCTTGATGTCAGTGCTCAGGGTTCTACCCTTGATATTCTAGTCCGTTCCTATCTAAAACAGACTTTGGAGACTCTAGCTTACTAAGCTAAGCATGAGGTTCATTGTTCTTAGATGCGCATTACTTATATTCCAGTTTTTGGCTTCTATGCCCCAGAGTATGGGTGATTCGATATCGGACTTGCCCTGCAACTTCTAAGATTTTGCCAAAAGCACGAACTAACTACAACAGATTCCCAGCCGTTTGGGAATCTGTTTTTGCTGAACATAATCCCATGCTATTTGGGTAGGATGCCGTTTAAACGTACTCGTGTGTTTAGTACGGTGTTCCCAGTTTTACTATTCTTGGGTTGCGATCGCAGTTTGCAATACCGCCACAAAGTCATCTCCCAAATCATTAAGAATAACCACAAACTCCACGTCTGGACATTCTTGGATCTCAATTGTCAGAGATAGCTTACCCTTAGTTAAGCCATCCAATAATTTACAATCACCATCAAAAGCGAAGATTAAGATGGTCTACTAACATCCAGCCACTCACGCCATTCCACGAGGTAATCCTGATGCGTTACCCAGTTAAGACCGACTCCCTACAAACCTGGGCGACATGGATTTCAAACCTCTTTCACCCTATAGGATCATCGTCCTTCGTCTTTCTAATATTGATCGCATTTAGCGATCAAAGGCTAGCCCTCAAACTGGCTTGGATAGGGATTACAGTATCCTGCACATTCATCATCCCGATCACCATTCTCTATGGGCAAAAAGGGCGGTGTAATTTAGATGGCGAACGCACTGAGCACTTTATCTCATTACTAGCAGGAATTCTGTGCTACACCTTTGGTTTCCTGTGCTTGAGCGCCTTGAGTGCTCCGGATATCATTCAAGGATTGATGTTTTGTAATGTCGTTAACACCCTCATAATTACAGGAATTACTGCTTGGTGGAAAATTAGTGTTGATTCTACCCAGATCAGCAGCGCTTTAATCGCGTTATACATTCAATGGGGAGTGGGAATGCTGCCATTTTTGACCCTCATTCCCATCCTGGGAGCCGCCAAGGTATTTCTCCGAAAAAATACACCTGCCCAAGTCTGTGTAGGGGCTTTGATTGGACTCGTGGGAACTATCTTTCAGTTACAAGTACTATTCCACCAAAGCTTAGGGGTCTTCTCTTAAACTTTGCTTTTATCCTTGTGTGGAAATGCAAGGGGTAAAGTACGGCGATAACTCTGGGGGCATCGCCGTCGGATCATTTTTAATGCTAGCTTGAGCTTTGGTGAAGATTTGGATTGCCTGGAGTTGTGAGTGCTGCCGTTGCATATTCGAGATCGAGCATTGGCAAATTTGGGTGGCCTGGTCAGTATTTTCACCCTTTACTTCTTGTAATTTCTTCATGCATTCATAGGTGTACAAGCGCACGAGTTGAGGGTTATAGGTGTATTTTGCCGACGCGATTTGAACAGGACCTTGGGGATTGGTCTGGGCACTAGCCCGTCTAGGCAGGACCATCCCAGAAATACTCATGGTACTAGCAATAGTGAGGGTAACAGATAGAGTTCGAAGAGAACGAACCATATAAACTTCTCCTTCAAGCGGAAATCGTCGGACAACACCAAGAAATTAGGTCTATTAGCAGACCTAACCATTTAATTTTTTAAATCGAATAATAGTTTATCCATTTAAGCCTTCCCTAAGCAGAAGCGCTACTTAAGTTAAGCAATTCAGTCGCTTTCTGACACATTTCATCATATTCCACGATACAAGTTGCAAGATGTGTTGTGGTCTTAGGATGTTCCCAATCTGATGAGAATCAATCATTTGTAACAGAATATTTAACTATCAAAGAATAATTTCCTGGCCAATGTCCAGAACTCTCTTCAAGCTGTGACAACCTCAATCTTTATCAGCGGTATGTAACCAATACCCAGGTACTATTGAGGAGCCAAGTAACTTTGAGTACCCGTTTTCTCTATGCCTACTGCTCAACTGAGACTAAATTTAGTAGAAGGGTCTGTCACCTTTAGTTTTACCCCTGTGGCAGCCCAAGAACTGAAAGCTGAAATTGCAACCTTAATGCAGAGCCTTAAAGCAGTTGCAAACAAAACTCCTGGGGAAAAAGCCCAGCCTCAAGCATCTATGGAATATCAATACACTGGGGACGTTTTTTTTGAATGCTTTTGCAACCCTAATATTTGGCCCAGCCCCTTTGCCGCTAAAGTTCTGATTACAGTAAGGGATGACCGCATTCGACTCACCACAGAAGCTGAATTAACTCGTACCATCGAAGATCTCAATGAATTTATAGAGTCTCAAAGTTAAGGCGACCAGACTCACCTTTGGAATGTTAATGCTCTGGAGATTACAGCAGAACAACTATTAGGGGAGAAGCAAGAGCTGTTCTAGATATTTGGATGGCAGCACGTTGGCGAGCAACTCTGACAATATCAGCCATTGCAGCAGCCGAGATCACCATCAATTCAATTGGGCACTGTCTACAATCATGGATGAACGTGAAGATTCGCTGACGTTGATCAGACTTCTCAGCACAGTGCAAGTGGAATCCTTGACGACCCCAATGAGATCCTCAACATTCTCAGGAACTCGATAAATTAACCTTCGTCAAGTATTGAATGGGATTTTTTGACTCGGGGAATACACAGCCAACCAGTTCAATTAAGTCCTAGAAAAGGTAGTAGAAAAATGTTTAGTGCTAATCAGCGCGCGATAGCTATCGCCTGCTTAAGTTCGACTATCGTTGTTTCTCCAGTCCACCTACAATCCGCTATCGCTCAATCTCAATTTACGGACATTAATAGCAATTGGGCACAACCCTTCATCGATTCACTCGCACAAAAAAAGATTATCAGTGGATTTCCTGATGGTTCTTTCCGTCCCGACCAACCTGTAACCCGCGCTCAATTTGCAGCGATCGTTCGCCAAGCCTTTAGTGCTTCAGCATCACGCCCCACAAGGCCCTTCAAAGACGTTGGTAGTGGATACTGGGCAGGGCCTGCCATTGATTATGCCTATTCCACAAGCTTTCTCTCCGGCTATACAGACGGCACTTTTCAGCCCGATCAACCCATTCCCAGGGTACAAGCCATCGTTGCCATTGCCAGTGGCCTCAACATTCAGCCAGTAGGCTCTACTGATAGCACACTACTTCGATATTATGACGCTGCCCAAATTCCAAATTATGCCAAACCTGGTGTAGCCGCGGCTACGCAACGCAATATTGCAGTCAATTACCCTAATGTGGCATCCTTAAATCCCAATCAACAAGCAACACGAGCCGATATTGCTGCTTTCATTTATCAAGCATTGGTTAGCCAAGGTCGTTTAGCTCCCATTGGCAGCGCCTTCCCAGCCTCTAAATATATTGTTGATGGTGGGTCACTCCCCACATCGCCTACCGCCCAAACAGAATCAGGAACGTTAGATTTCGGTACTATCATCCCTGTTGAACTATCAGGTGCCGAACCAGGTGCAAATTTAATCATGACGGTCGGTGAAAATGTAGAGACAAAATTTATAGTCTCTGAAGATGTCACCAACTCTAGCCAACAAGTTGTCATCCCTGAAGGGACTGAGATTGTGGGGCGTTTCCAACCGTTTGAAGTGGATAAGACACTCGGCACCCAGTTCACCGCCAATCGGATCATGATTGGCAATACTCCCTATACCATCAACGCCACATCACAACCCATTCCTGCACGCAAAAAAGGATCGATCAGTGTTGCAGATTTAACCAATAGTGTTTCCACCGTAGCTGCCTCAGCAGCATTAAATCTTGCAATTGACGGCAAAGTCGGTGTGGGCACACTTTTACCCGGCGCTATTCAAACAGGCCAAACCCTAGGAAAACAGCTTCTTGGTAAATCCGATTCAACGGATGAAGTCATCTTGGTAGAACCAGAACAACTAGGTTTGAAACTCAATGCAGACTTTGAATTTCTGCCAGGAGCAACAACAGCTTATGTCGACCCTTCTTCACAAAATCTATTTCAAGTTGATAGTGGCACTAAAGTCAATCTAACGGCGCAAACCGATAATGCCAAGTACGTATTGGTACCCGGTGAAACAGTCAAGGTTCAATTGAAAACAGCACGCCCTATTTACAATAGTCAAAACCAGGTTTTAGTCCCAGAAGGCAGCTTGATTCGAGGGGAAATTATTCCAATGACGGTGAATGGGAATGAAGGCGCACAGTTTGTAGGGAGTGAGATTGTGATTGGGACCCAAACCTATCCCATTACGGCTGCTTCAGATGGAGTGGCACCGTCTTCCTTGCAATCTTTGAGTCCTGCAGATTTCCAAGGCAACGTTATTGCCTCACCTGGATCTAGCCAAGCTCTCCGTGGCGTGAAAACATCTTCTGATGAAACATCGTCTTCCAGTAGCGGTAGCTTACTGGGGATTGGAAATCTTCTGGGCGTTAAGGGATCTAGTTCACAGGTGATTGTATTTAATCCCGCCTTTGTGCAAATGGAGTTTCGTGCTCCCCTGAGTCTAGACAACTTTAATACCTTCGGAAATACCAACACCCTCCCCAATCAACCTTAATTTCAAGATAATTCTGAGGGTATTGTGCTGACTGTGGCTCAGACCATCAGGAAAACATAAGGTTGATTCAAGACTAGCTACAGAAAGTCAAGACTTCAGGTATTCAGCATGATGCCTCGGGTCTTGGCTTTTTTTAGGTTTCGGTGCCTAAGAAGTGATTGACCTTCTGTATTAGGTACTAGTTTTCTTGCAAAACATTAACTTATGTTATAAATTATAATTATTTATAACTATATTACTCATATTCTCTGTGTGCAAAAGTACTAATGCGTAAACCAGCACTCATTGTTGCTGCTCAACCCTGACTCTTTATGTACATATATCAATTCGATTTAATAAACAGTCTGGAGATTTAGGTCCCTTGGTTAGGCAACATAAGATTCTGATTGTTGATGATGAAGCGACAATTCGTCGCATCTTAGCGACCCGCTTGTCAATGGTAGGGTATGAAGTCATTGTTGCCGCCGATGGCGTAGAAGCACTAAAACAATTTGAGACTGAGAAACCAGATCTGATTGTCTTAGATGTGATGATGCCCAAGATGAATGGGCTACAAGTTTGTCAAACCCTGAGAAAGACAACAGGCATCCCAATCATTATGTTGACAGCCTTGGGTGAGGTGAGCGATCGCATCAAGGGGTTGGAATTAGGGGCAGATGACTATCTACCCAAACCCTTTTCTCCCAAAGAGCTAGAAAGTAGAATCCAGGCCATATTAAGGCGTACGGTGCCCAGCAAGACAACAGCAACAGGCTCTAATAATCGCACCGATAAAGTGATTATGGAAATTGGACCGTTGCGCATTGAGACCCATAAACGCCAAGTCTATCTGCATGATCAACGTATTCAGTTAACTGGGATTGAGTTTGATGTTCTTAAGTTATTAGTATCCAAAGCTGGTCAAACCGTCTCTCGGTCAGATATTCTGCAACAAGTATGGGGATATTCTGCCAATCATTACGCTGATTTGCGGGTTGTGGATGTAAATGTCTCACGTTTGCGATCCAAAATCGGAGATAGCTCTAAGCAACCGGAGTATATTCATACAGACTGGGGGATTGGGTATTTTTTTCAAAAAATGAGAAATAAATCCCCTGAGCAGGTTATGTGTTAAGCCTGGTATTGCTACTTGACTAAGTCGAATCGCTAACCCGATAAGAGATGCATCGATTCATCGCAACTTAACGCCAACATAGCCTTTGCCCCAGATTATGGGAGCACTATTTAGTAAGCCATCGTCCTTAATCAAGTCATTTCGTCTCATTGTGTTCTTAAAGACACCGTGTTTTGGTATTCTGAGCGAAATTTACCTAATGATTGAATGAGGTTAAGGACCAGAACTATGGGGTTGAGTGAACAAATTAAGGATGAACAAATTCAGATCAGTATTGCCGAAGATTGCGCCAAACTAATGGACGAGAAGGTTGCGATGAAAACAGGCATTTCTGGTCTGGCTATAAAAACCGCTTACCGAGCATTAAAAGGCATCGGCCCAGGGTACATCCCTAGAGCACTCCAAAATCTAGTTCCTCAAGCACTAGAAGCCCTTGATCCAATGTGGACTGAAGGCTTACAGGCAGGTGATCCAGTTGAGCATCTTAGCCAAAATTCTTCGAAAACAGCGGACATTCTATTGGGTGTAACTGATCAAAAAGCAAGTAAAGCCCAAAACAAAATTGTGATTGCAACCTATAAAAAGGTTCGTAATTCGGTCCAAGGAGATGTTGAAGACGCAGTCCCTGGACTCGCTACAATTTTAGGAAATTACACCAATCCGTAAGTTGAAGTGTGGCATCGGTCATAATGAAAGTTTCTTTTTATTGAGAAGCTATCCCCGGCAACATCAGTGACACAGACTAAACTCCATTCGCAATTGTGATTAGGTAACCTAAGTTGGAGATCAAGCATTCAGTAGTAGGCTATTCTTCACTAAAGCAATGCACCGCGATCTTTCCACTGTTCAGACCTATCAGTATTGAACAGTATGTATTCAGTGACATATGTCACCCCAGCCTGAATCACAGTTGGAGAAAATAACAAGAGATTTAGTTTTTGATCTAGCCAAAGGCCATCAATTTAATGATGAATACTCCAGTCATTGCTACAACGCAACTGACTAAACAGTTCGGCGATAGCATCGCTGTTAGCCAAGTGGATTTACAAGTCCAGAAAGGTGAAATTTACGGTTTAATTGGCCCTAATGGTGCGGGTAAAACAACTCTGATTCGCATGTTAGCAACTGCCGAAGAGCCGACTTTGGGCACGGTCTCTATCGGTGGGCAAACTCTACTTCAGAATCAACCCAATCCTGATATCAAGCGGCATATTGGCTTCCTCCCAGATGATTTCCCTTTGTATGACGACTTGCTGGTCTGGGATTACTTAGATTATTTTGCGCGGCTCTACTTTCTCCGAGAGCCGGAAATTAGTCAACGCTTGACTGAAGTTTTAGATCTCGTTGATTTAGAAAATAAACGTTATAGCCCTATCAGTACCCTATCGAGGGGAATGAAACAGCGATTGAGTCTAGCTCGAACCATCATTCACAAACCCACGTTATTGCTTTTAGATGAGCCAGTTTCTGGTTTAGACCCAGTCGCGCGCGTACAGTTTCGTCAGACTCTGAAAACCTTGCAAAAACAGGGGCTAACAATTTTTATCTCTTCGCACATTCTCAGCGATTTGGAAGATTTTTGTACGTCCATTGGCATTATGCAGATGGGTCAACTGGTGGAAAGTTCGGAGTTGCGGGCTTTGTACAACCGTGATCAGACACAACAGCTGATTATTTCCACAGCAGCTGAGTTAGCTCCCGTTGAAGCTTTTCTGAAAGACCATGCCTTAGTGCATGAATGCAAAGTCTTACCTGATAAACATCAGGTTGCCGTCTCTTTTTCAGGGACTGATGATGAAATCGTATTGTTGTTGCGATCGCTAATCTCCAACGACTTCCCGATTCTCGACTTTCATCGTACCCAGGAGAGTCTGGAGGATATCTTCATCAAAATGGGCTATCGGCAAACTTCTTAACTTTTGGCACTGTTATGACATCAGTATTAATTAATCGCTTAGGCAATTGGAATCCCCAATTGCTACGAGAATGTCGGGGCCGCTTGAAACCTCGGAGTATCACTGCAGCTATTGTGTTGTCTCTCGTAGGCCAAACGTTACTAGGATTAGCCTTCTCTCAGCAATACTACAATCCTGTAGTCGAGCGCTGGGCTGGCTTGGCAGAAACCATCACCTGGATCTTGCCCTACGCCCTCTTCACCGCAGGTAGTTACTATCTCGTCAGTGATTTGAACCAAGAAGAAAAACGCGGCACCCTCAATTTCATCCGTCTCAGCCCCCGTCCCAGTCAGGACATTTTATTGGGGAAAATGCTAGGAGTGCCGATCCTACCCTATCTGGCAATTGGGTTAGCCATTCCGCTCCATGTCATTGCGGGTGTCAATAGTGGGATGCCCTTTCTCTTTTTAGTGAGCTACTATCTGATGCTCGCTGCCGGATGTTTTTTCCTCTTCAGTTTAGCGATTCTATATGGTCTCCTCAGTAGCTCACGAACCATCGCTGTGGGGCAACAGTCTGTTGTTGCTGTGGCCTTCGCGGGGTTGACGCTCTTCGTATTGTCACCCCTCTATTTCGTTTGGAATTTTGCGGTAACTTGGGAGCCTTTAGGCTTTAATCAGTGGTCCGCGCAATGGGATTCCTATCGAGAACCTCAAAAAAACTCTATCCAGTGGTTTGGACAATCCATCAATCAATCTGCTTGGCTGTCTCATGGTTTTACCCTAGGGGTTTTGGCGATTGCGACTGCTCTCATTTGGCTGATGTTGATCCGCTTGTTCCGTAATCCAAATACCACTGTCATGAGCAAGTGGCAAAGCTATGCTATTGTCGCTTTCTTGGAAGCTTTAGTCATTGGTTTTCTGGTGGTAACACCTGATAGTACTGATTACGCAGACTTTACTAGCGCAGTAGGGACAGGGTTGCTTTACGCTTTTAATTTTGGACTAATTCTAGTGGTGATTTTAGCCCTTTGCCCGCTGCGAACTTCACTGCTAGAGTGGCTGAGATTTAGGCAACAACCCCGGGGGATTTTTCGGGATTTAGTTTGGGTCGATAAAAGTCCGGCATTGGTTGCGATCGCCATTAATCTCTGTATCATCCATGCCCTATATGTTCCCTGGTTGTTCCTGGTCGGTATTGGTAAAGAGCTACCCACTGCCGCTGCAATCATAGTTTTGTCCCTAACTGCCGTGCTGCTGATCTACACAGCTGTAGTCCAACAGATCTTTGCTCTCAGAATCCGAAATCCCTACACCTGGGCCATGGGAGGTTTAGCAACTTGGATGGTCGTACCTCCTATCGTGTTGGGCATTCTGAAAATTACACCTTTTGAGATGCCTGCCTCAATGATGGTCTGGACCTTTTTGGGTTACCCTTTCGGTGAGTTTGACAAACCCCTTTTAGTGAGTAGCGCCCTAGTTGGCATCGTTGCTCAATTTTGTGTTTTGGTACTGTTGGTATGGCAATTTCAAAATCACCTCCGCGCTTTATCGAAATCTCAATCTATGGCTACCCCCAATAGATAAAAAACTAGATTTCTGATGAGTACGTCATAGACTCCCGCTTTATAGAGGCGATCGCCAGCGCGCCAGTTCAGTCACAATGACATACTGCACCCCACATTTAGCAGGCGATCTAACAGAGCACTCGCAGTTGAAAGCATCAATATCACGTATTATCGCAATTTTACGTGTTACTCTACTTGGCCGTGCATCAATGAAGTGCGGGTGCTAGACCTATAAGGAGTTGAGCTTTTCTACCTGCAATGAAATGTCTTCCATGGGGTCATTCTAAAACGGTCAGACTAGTAAAAGTAGTCAATGCTATCGTTGCCTACACTGTCAACAAACCTTCAGTGAGACCTTTGATACCCTCTATTATCATCATCAGGTTTTTCCTAAATCGATCCAGGCGATCCTTCAATCTCATTCTGAGGAAAACAGAACAAATTAGGGAAAGTCTGGTAACAGAGTGCGGTGACATTAAGGCTTGTGCTTACCTATTTCAATTGGATTTGGAGACGTTTACGATTTCAGAATACGGCTGCACAACGGGCAGAGCTTACGAAGCACCGACTTAGTCATCTATCCCACACTTTATTGAGGCACAATCAGCTCATAATCGCTGGTCAGTCATATTTCACTGTAAATATCTTGGAGCTAGTCTTAGACTGGTGTCACATCGGCAAGAAACTCCAGAATGTCAGCAATCTACTGGGTCAAACCTTCACTGAATCTCTTGATAGTGCGAAATGGAGTTTATGGCATGGTAAGGCATTCGAAGTTCTTGACGACCGCTATCGCCACATGGATAAACACCTGGGTCACACCGAACTCATAAAGTTTGTCGAGTCCTCGACTAATGCACGTATCGTTGAAATGTTCTGACAGGACACCTTTACCGATGAGGTACTCGGTTGCTTTCCCTGCGAAGGATTCGCTAAACAAGCACAATGAGGTGCACAAAAAGCCCATGCTGTTTAAGAGCAATGCTTTGACACCTTGACCACAACTCACCGTCCTGAACATCTATCTCTAGAAATGGGGACGTGGCTTTACTTTGAGGGACAACATCAAAATTATCCCTTGATGATCAGTACCTGCTGAATGTGAAATATTATCTCTGATAAAATTCAAATCTCACCTGAGAGCTTGTTGCCTAAACTCTACTTAGGTTCAAGTTAGATGGAACTACTTTTTGGGCAATATTGAAATATCCAATCTGAATGAAGAGTCATTCTTTTTCTGCTTTCGTACTCACGACAAATAGAAAACTTACTCTTTTTTAGCAAAAATATTCTATAAAAGAATACTCCGCGAGCAACAGATTGAGCACATCAAATTGACCAATATCTAGGAGTCTGTCATGAGAATGGAATTCAAAGGTTTTCATCCTAAAGATGCGAACAGTGACGTCATTATAAACCTTACAGAAAGCGGGATTGAATACTCCAACCCCAGCACTCGAGCGTTTCAATTTATCGCCTACTCCCAGGTTGCTGGCTTTTCAGGCTGGTTACCCAACTATGGTTCCTTACACATCTACAGCAGCAATCCTAATCTCACTATCCACCTCAACTTCCCTCAAGAAGTTGCCGAAGACTATCTGTGTCAAATCCAAGATGTTCTCAAAGAAAAAGTCGGGCCAAAAACTACAAATCATTTAGTGGCTGCTATGGCTTAACTAATAGTCAAGTTCAAACTATTTTCAACAAATCTTATACAGTTTAAGGCAATTTTTTCTGGAGTTTATCGTCTTTACTCCGCTAAGTTGCCTTTTTATTTGGGCATCCTAAGAATAACCGATAAAAAACTTGGATTTCTAATCCCTGATAACGAAATGACGACTGGACTGCTCATTGGCCAATTAGCCAGT